>JAEZKL010000060.1 GCA_023415475.1 Bacillota bacterium
CCAGTCAGATAAACGTTAGCCTTGATTAATCATTTCTGATCAATCGTACAACCAAATGGTTGTTCAAGCAATCCTGTTATCTTTACTGTTTTTGTGGTTGTATCTGTTTCCAGATACGGTTCGTTGATATATCATTACAATATATCATAATGAAAATTTCTCTTTGTTCGAAGTCCATAGTGGATAAAGTTCCTACGGAACTCTTCGAGTTTTTTAGAATTTTCAGGGTTGTTTCACTGTTCAATTATCAAGGTTCATTGTGTGTTTTCGGCTTATTTTTCAGTGCTTCATGTTTTCGCCGTCAACTTTTTTAGTTTATCATACCCATCGTATTATGTCAACCACTTTTTTATTTTTTTATTTAATCTTTTTTGTCATTGTGGCCGCTCATCAACGGTGGATTTTCATTTTACATTCCAAATCGAAAAATGTCAAGAAGTAATATTAACTTTTTATCAGTTAATTTCATCCAGCTCATCTTGCCCTAATTCTTCGGCATCAATATTCAGAGTATGTAACGATCTTCTCTTTCTTCTTGCCTCTTCTGAGGAGTTCATAATGAAGTCCTTAATCTCGCTGGAATGCCTGATGTGATAAAGATTAAGTTCGGGATGGGTGGTATCACCCGTATAACAGGTTATGGTTCCAAGCTTAAATATTCTCTCGGATAAGCTTCTGGTTAATCTGACATCCTGAATCTTATACATTAATGCGTCATCTTCCGTAATATTAAGGAAACCGGATGTAATCGTGAGTTTATCTTCATTGATGCTGTACTTAGTAAATGTAAATGGTAACCCCAAAAATTTAATGCGTTTTCTCTCAACGTAACCCATAGTAACCTCCCTTTATGTGCACTGCACATTATTAATTACTTGATTTTGATAATTTCCGATCGATTGTCCCTGGTAACCATTAAATTGATATCTGTCATTTCAACATCCTTCTTAATCTCAAATATAAGCACTACCGGCCTTTCCTCTCCAGCCTTTAGTGTCAAATCAATGAGCTTCAGGTTATTTTCCAACAGAGCAAAAGGAGGTTCGTATAGCGTTCCGACATTCACATCCAGCTGATATCCTATATCCGCCTTCGTTAGGTTTAAGTTGTTTTCCTTATCCAGAGTATTCTTTAGCATGAAGGACAATACCATCAGCTGATAATCGGATCTTGATGGTGTAATTAAAAAATAAGTTTCCGTTGCATCCTCGGGGTAGCTTTCTGCTACAACAAATTCCTGATATTCTATCTCAAACCCCTCTTCCCCTATTACCTCTGTCAGAGTATAATCCTTCTCCGGCGTCACGGTAACAGCAGAAGTTGTAGTTTGCCCCTGTTCCGAATTAGTATTCAGAGAGTTTACAGGTACCGGAGTTGCTATTGCGGCTGCCTCCGCCTCTTGTTTCTCTATAACTTTTTCATATGATACCAAATCAGCCGTATATTCCTTGTCATATTTCAGCATCACTCCGGCTATATATTCTGCAGCCGCATCTGATTGCTGTTCTGAATATTCGAATTTTTGAATGCATCCAGTTAATGTTGTCAGAAGTAGTAGGATAGCAATTAGCTTATAACGTCTCATCGATTATTCCCCCCGTCATTTGTAACTTGAAAACACACCTCTGCTTACAGGGTGCTACAGAATACATATTATCACTTTTCCTAAAAATCAGCAACTAAAATTATATTAATTCCCAATTTGTGAAGTATGAATACAGCGTCCACAGATGAAAAGGGTCTTATTCGCTTCGCATGCTTTCATGAAGCAAGTATTCAAAAATGTCAGTTTCGCAGACATTTTTGAAGCATGTATTAAGAAAAGCTTCCCACTTTGTCTCTTAGCGGGAAGCTTTCATCCATCATATATTATGATTTCGAATCCAGTTCAAACCAAAACTCCACACCGATCGGGCGGTTAATCACACCACACTCCTGATTCAAGGAATTCATGATTGCTTTTACAATTGATAAACCAATACCGTTACCACCGTATTCTCTGGTACGTGCTTTATCTATCTTATAGAATTTAATCCATATTTTGTCCAGATCTTCTTCCGGAATGTTGTCACCCGTATTAAAGACGGCCACACGCACCCGGCCATCCAGCGGGATCAGCTTAATCTCTATAATCCTCTGGCCGCTCACGTGGTTCAAGGCATTGCTGATATAATTAGTGATAACCTGCTCTACCATGTATTCATCCGCCCAGACATAGAAAGGTTCAGAATGATCAAAATGAAGAATTACTTCCTTTTGCTTGAACAAGATCTCAGTGGCACTTAATACCGATTGTATCAAGTTAACAATATCAAAGCGAACAATATTGATCTGATTATTACCAAACTCGATTTCATTCAGATTCAACAGCTTCTTAACCATTTGATTCATCTTATTTGCTTCATCAATAATTACTTCGCAGTAGAAATCGCGGCTTTCCTGATCCTCATTGATATTCTCCTTAAGACCCTCAGCATAGCCTTGAATTAAGGAAATCGGTGTCTTCAGTTCATGGGATACATTTGACAGAAACTCCTTTCGCATATCATCAATCTCTGTCTTCTTCTGAATATCCGTCAGCAGCTCATTGTTAGCATGCTTTAATTCGGTAATCGTAGATTCAAGCTTTTCCGACAGACTATTGATGCTATTTCCTAATTCACCGATCTCATCCTTGGTCTCTACCCTATATTTAATTTCAAAGTCAAGGTCCGATATTCTCTTGGCGATCCCGGACAGTTCCAGAATCGGCTTCGTAAATCGTTTACTAATAATCAACATCGCAATGGATCCTATGATTACTGCAAAAACACCGACATACGCGAGAAAATCATTCGCAATTGCTACACCTTCTTCAATACTCTCAAAATTAGAGCGAAGTAAGATAATACTAAAATCCTCCGCACTGCTGTAGACCGTATTATTTTTATTGGTATCACTCTCTGATTCTCCGGATAATTCCGGAAAGGTAAGGCCATACAGACCAACCATATCAATATAATTAGCTTCCTTTTGGATATCGTAGAGGCTAATGATCCGATAATTACTTGTCTCCTTAATTATCTTACGATTGGTTATATCCGGATTCAGATACCTGGCAAGGTATTCTGCCTGCATTGCCATCATCTGTCTGAATTCTCTATCTCCAAAGCTGGTAGGATAGATAAAGCCTTGTAAGGAATTAATAACATAGATATCCACGGAATACTTTGAAGCCAATTGCTCCATATCCACCGTATCGGATTCGGAGAGGATTTCATCATTCTCACTCTTATCATAGATTGCCTTAATCTCCTGATATGCAGTATCCAGGTTCTTGATTTTAGTATCTACATAATAATTCGATAGGAAGGTCCGGTTTATAAACCAGGTTACAAAAATCGTTAACACCACCATAATTGTTAAGGTTAACGTTATTTTAAACCGAATGGAATGCTTCATGTATCCACCTCAAATTTATAGCCGAGCCCCCAAATTGTTTTAATATAGTCACCCTTCGGCCCCATTTTGCTGCGCAATTTCTTAACATGGGTATCAATCGTACGGGCATCTCCGAAATAATCGTAATTCCATACATTGTTCAATATCTTTTCCCTGGAAAGAGCTACCCCTTGATTTGTCACAAAGTAAGTAAGCAATTCAAATTCCTTGAAGCTCAGTTCTATCTCCTGTCCATCAATCTTCACTTGATGAGCTGCTTTATCCAGTACGATCCCTCCGACTTCAATATTCTCTTCGTCCGTAACAGTGGTTCTTCGTAGGACAGCTTCCACACGGGCCACAAGGATCTTCGGACTAAAAGGCTTGGAGATATATTCATCCACACCTAGTTCAAAGCCCAGCAGCTCATCCTTCTCATCGCTCTTTGCAGTAAGCATGATAATCGGGACCTTGGAATATTGCCTAATCTCGCGGCAAACCTGCCAACCATCCAGCTTGGGCATCATTACATCTAATATAATCAAGGCAATATCCTTCTTGGCGAAAAATAGATCGATTGCCTGTTCACCATTTTCCGCTTCCATTACATCATAGTTTTTACGCACCAAAAAGTCCTTCACAAGCTTTCTCATTCTACTTTCATCATCAACGACTAAGATTTTTAGCTTTTCCATTTGGCACCTCCGATATCTTTATAATTTTTCTATATATTAACACGGAACTATGACGAAATTGTGAAATTATTGCTCCGATTACTCATTTTTCAAGGGCACCTGCTCCCTCTCCTCCAGAGCCTTCTCTCTATTCTCCAGATCTTTCTGCCAGCTTTCATACTTATCTATTACTTGATTTTCATAAATGGAATACATGCTCCTATCACTGAATACAGCAATCACTATCATGATTATAATAATGGCCGCCAAAAAGATACTGATAATTCTGGAATTACGAAGCTTTATCTTATAGTCTTCAATCAAAGCAATATGTCTTTGCTCCTTCTCTTTCTCCAACAGATTATCATAAACTCTTGGTTCCTTATCTGACTTCTCAATCTGTATATTCGGGAGATTCTCCTGCGTAACGATACCAGCCTGCAGTATTTTATTGCGCAGGTCGTATAGAAAGGAATATCCTACTACGGTATTCAGAGTCTTTCTTTCTACTAATTTATGATACAGCTTAAGAGCCTTATTCAGATCATTCAAATCAGTATTTGCTTTGATATATTCCACCGTCTCTTCTTCCCGTTTTGCCTCCTTGTAACTATGGGAATCCTTAAAGACAAATCCGGCTACCTTATATTCGTTTTCCTTCATATTCCAATGTTTCCTCCTTGGTTATATACTCTCTGACGGATACACTAAGCCCCAATCTGTTCGTATATCATCTAGTAGCTTCATAATTTCAAGTGTATCGTTCAGAGGAAGGATATCGCTCTGCTGCTTTCCCTCCAGAATACACCGATTTACTTCATCTGCTTCATATACATATCCATTGGAGGTAAAAGGATGGAAGAAGGAATCCACCAGCTTACCATTCGCGTCATACACCTCCGCACTTTCTGCAGTCCAGAAATTCGGTATCACGATCCGTCCTTCTTCGCCGATAATAATCGCATCATTCTCCAAGACCGTAGTGATTGCTGAACTGATACTGGCAAGCATTCCTTCATTATACAGTAAAGTGATGACATTCAACTCATCCACCTTACTCTGTCCGATATATGCACTGCTGCTAATCTTGTCCGGAAGTCGTTCCATAAGATGGATAACATAGGTTATCGGATAAACACCCACATCCAATAGCGCACCGCCTCCCAGCTTAGGATTAAACAGACGGTTATAAGGATTAAATTCTGCTCGAAAACCAAAGGAAATATTCATATATTTTAATTCCCCTATGATTTTGTTATTGATCCATTGCTTTACTATCCTGGTAACAGGGAGAAATTTGGTCCACATCGCTTCCATCAGAAATACATTTCTGCTTATAGCTAAATCAACCAGTTCTTTGGCTTCCGAATAATTCAGGGTAAAGGGTTTTTCACATAACACTGCTTTTCCTGCAGCAATACATAACTGGGCGTGTGCTTTATGCTCTGTATGAGGTGTACCT
>JAEZKL010000061.1 GCA_023415475.1 Bacillota bacterium
CCAGTCAGATAAACGTTAGCCTTGATTAATCATTTCTGATCAATCGTACAACCAAATGGTTGTTCAAGCAATCCTGTTATCTTTACTGTTTTTGTGGTTGTATCTGTTTCCAGATACGGTTCGTTGACATGTCATTATGACATATCATAATGAAAATCTATTTTTCGAAGTCCATAGTGGATAAAGTTCCTACGGAACTCTTCGAGTTTTTTAGAATTTTCAGGGTTGTTTCACTGTTCAATTATCAAGGTTCATTGTGTGTTATTGGCTTGAACTTTTTAGTGTTTCTTGTCTCACCAGCAACTTTTATAGTTTAACACATCCGCTTTATTATGTCAACCACTTTTTTAATTTCTTTATTTTATATCTTTCAATCGTGGTTGCCGTTCTTCAGCGGCGAAGTTCATTTTTCAATCTAAATCGCAAAATGTCAACAGCTTTTTATAACTTTTTTATTGCCATTTTATACCACCCTGTTTACAGGTATTATTCGCATGTGCGCGTCCTCATATGGAAAAGTGTTGGCAGAAAGCCAACCCGGGCATCGGGTATTATTCGCAAGTGCACTTCTGCATATGCGCAACTAGGCTAATGGGGTGTGTATAGAAATAGCCGCTCGCCAAGTATAGTCTTGGCAAAACGGCCATTATATATTCACAATTTTCTAAAACAGATAGCTTATTTTACTGTATTGCCGGGGCTTTGATGCTTAAAAGCAGTTACCTATCCTTATTTCTGCAATAGATGAACCGCAAATCCACCAAAGTCAGCATTCAGATAAACTGCTACCAGCTTGTCGTTCTTATATTTCTTACTTTCCTCGTTAAAGGTGAAGCCCCTTTGCTCCAGATGGAAGATTGCACGGTCAATATAGTTTGTCATAATCGCTATGTGACCATTCTTACCGAGATAAGGTGTCTTCATAAGCTCAATTGCAGTGCCCATAAAGATGGAGCTGTTTCCGTCATTCTTAGCGAAGCCGAAAGCACCGCCAAATAAGTCAGCTACCGAATTCGCTTCTGTCTCATTCGACATATTGATTCCAACATGACGAATCTCAAAGCCCAGCATCACTGAAACTGCCTGTTTGGTAAGCGCGGTAATCTTATCAAAATCTCCTGCCTTTACCAGATCATCACTAACCATCCAGCTGCCGCCGCAGGCAATAATCTTAGGGAAATCCAGATAATTGGTCAGATTCTTCTCATTAATTCCACCGGTAGGCATAAATTTTATATTAACGTAAGGCGCAGCCATTGCTTTAATCATTGCTAATCCACCTGCTGCCTCTGCGGGGAAGAATTTCACAACATCAAGTCCTAATTCGATCGCAGCTTCAATATCACTGGGAGTAGAGCAACCGGGTGTAACAGGTATATTCTTCTCTACGCAGTAACGAACTACCTTCGGATTTAGTCCGGGACTTACAATAAAGGTAGCTCCGGCAGCAATTGCCTTATCTACCTGCTCAATCGTCAGTACAGTTCCTGCGCCGATTAACATCTCAGGATAAGCCTGTCTCATCAAACGGATTGATTCCTCCGCTGCTGCTGTACGGAAGGTCACCTCTGCACACGGAAGACCTCCTTCGACTAAGGCCTTCGCCAAAGGAACTGCATCCTTTGCATCATCCAACTTAATTACGGGTACAATACCCATCTTCTGAATCTTACTCAGCATTTCATTCATCTTTCTGTCTCCTTTAGTATTTATGTTTATGTATTATGTAAAAACTAGAAAATTATCTTGGTGGCGCCGGTTATGAATTTCAGCAATACATTATTATTATAAATTAAGCTTAGCACTTCATTCTCGCCTACCAGTTTCAGCACTGACTGACCAAAGGCGGTACCTCCAAAGACATTCAGCAGGATAAAGAACAACCATACCAAAATTAATCCATGAACCAGCCCAGCCAGAAGACCGGCCGTCTTATTTACTTGATTCAGCAAAGGCAGCTTACTAATCAGATCTAACGCCATGAATATTACCCATAATAGAAGCAGAATGGCAATAAAGGTCGCAATGAACGATAAGGAGTTGATTATGACCCCGGTAAGATACCTACTGACATATTGCTTAAAGCCTGTAATTGCCATTTCTTTATAGCTCTCTACCGTATTATTCTTAAGCAATCCTTCCTTTATCGACTTTGGTACGGAAAGGCCTTCGATTGCTTCGGGCTGCTCCTCCTCTATGACCTCTTCGTCTCCGAAAGGTAATAGCTTCTCAACCTTAGTAACCATACCATTGTAAAACTTCTCATTATTTATCATATAATTCTTCACCATCGGACTGATCCATATCGTAAGGATAAGAGCCAGAATCAAAGACACAAGAGAGAATACTGTCTTAATAAAGCCAACCTTCATTCCGATAATAGCATTACCCAAAAGAATGAGCAATACCACAACTAATAACCAATTCATATATTCCTCCCTTTTATTATTTTCCTAAACCTGTTATGAATGGATCTTGTCTATTCCACAAGGCTAATCTGCGCAATCTCTTTATCACTCACATAATAATATTGATCTAGATCATTGATGGGATACAGTGCCACGATATTACTGTCAAAGGTATGGCTAAATTTCACGGTACCGTTCATCTTCATCACAATGCAGGATACGTTATCATACATGATAATCTCTTCCCCTTCCAGGTTGATTTCTCTGTAGTCAAAATCCAGCTTTTTATCGAGGACCTTATCTCCCTTCAGATTATAGATAACAAGTTCGCTATAACCGGCTTCACCCGCATCTAAAACCACTCCCACATATTTATCGCTATGTAAGATGCTTTCTATCTTGTTCTCAAAGCTTATCTCTTTGATCACCTTCGGCATCTCGGAATATTCTATTAGCATGAAGCCGTTTTCCTTAAACACACATGCTGTATCGTTATTACTAAAGAATACTCTCGGTGCAATGATGCCCTCAAACTTAAACCCCCCAACCAAATTGTCGATCCAGTTCTGACCCACCTCACCAAAATTATAAAAGCTGGCGATCCCCGTCATCTCACCGGTATTGACCGTTAGGTAACTGGTAATCAGCTTTAAACCATCATCCGAGATTGAAATATCGATGGGATATCCATCATCACTCATACTGGTAACCTTTTCTCCCAATACCGTCCCATCTATATCATACAGAAATATGTAGTTTTGCCCCTCTGCCTCCTGCAAAGCATATACCACGCCTTGATTTGCAACTTCGACTTTAATAATATTGTAGACTGTTGAGATGCTTCCGGCAATTCCTTTCTCATCAAATATCTGAATTGAGGTTCCGCCCTGATCCGCAACAACGGCATAATTACCGCATACATCAGCAATCGGCTGTTTCATCTCATAGGAACCGTTCCATTTCAACTTGCCCTCTTTATCGATGGCTGTGGCACCATCCTTACTATACTTTAACACACCGCTGCCATATCGCAGATACTGTGCTCCGTTCTCCACTTGATTATCCATCGTCTTAAGCACTTCAAAACCGTTATAGTTTTTATTATACAGATTGTATATATAAATACTGCCTCCGACTAATAATGCAATAATCGCTATTCCTATGACGAGATTACGTCTTCTTTTGATTCTTTTTTTACGTTCGCCATAGTCTCTGACCGATTGTCCTTCACTGTCTTTAGCCATACCCTACTCCTCTGTGTTTTACTTTATAGTGATTATAACTCATTTACTATTACTTGGCACGCATTATTTTTACATAAAATATTGAAAATCTGAGACTTGTTCTAACCAGAGCGGATTCCATAGCAATAGATTTCGACCGCATATACGTGTACCCGCTAAGGCAAGTCATCCCAATGTGAATATCTTCACTCACCGGAGCGCTTCATAAATATAGGATGAATTTCCCTCGAATAAGAAAGTGCCGCTACTGTATCTCTTTCATGATTATCAAAGAGATTAACATAAAGCGGCACATAATATGACGGACAGATCGCTAATGTATATGCTAAGAAACAACCTCCGTTATGGAACGATTAGTTTCTGTCCCACATAGATCAAATCCTTGTTCGTAATATTATTCATTTCCATGATCTTATCAACCTTTGTATAAGTTTTATATAATTTATAACTGATAACCGCGAGGGAATCCCCCTCTACTACAATGTAATAGTTTACTTTATTCTCTTCCTTCTCAGAGGCCTTTACTTGTTCCGAGTCGTCATCCTCCTCATCGGCAAGCTTTTCACCGGAGGTCTTCTCATTATCTTCTTTCTTATCCTCGGTATCCTCCTGTTCTGTGTCCTCGGGCACTGTTTCCTTTTCCAATGGCTTTACATTACCCGGTACTACCTCAACATCAAGGCTATCCTCCCCCTCCTCGGATTCCGCTAAATCAACAGAGGCTGTTTCTGTATTAGCTCCACTGATATCGGAAGCTTGTCCCTCTACAACAGAGGTCTTGGAATCGATTTTCCCTGTCATCCGATCCTCCGCTACGATGGTCTGCACCTCTTCCATATTCCGAGACAGGTAATTCAAAGTATCCTGCATACTCTTCATTTGATCATAATTATTTAAAATAGCCGCTCCGACTACCAGAACAATCACTGCCAGCAGAGTTCCTGCCGCATACATCAGCCTGGTAATTCCCTTACTTTCTTCTTCTACCGGCTTCTTATTTTGCAAGACGGTACGTATCTCTCTGGATACCCTGTCATCGTAATTAGCTTCTATACTCTGAGACCCCTTATGCTCTATCATATAGGTCTGCATCTCTTCATTCTTCTCGTAATATATGTAATACCCTTCCAACTTAGTCAGGCGGTTATTCTCATAGCTATAAAAGCTCTCCTCCTTCTCCAGATTGTCGAAGGTAAATAAGGTCTTATCCTGGCCGGCGAAATTGTCCAGATGGGCCTTGGTAATCTTATCCTTATCCTCCAAAAGATACCCTGGTCCACCGATGAACCAGCCAACTATCTCATTCTCTACAAAATACTTCTTAATCTCCTCATATATTCTTCCCCAGGTTTCATTAGAAAAGATGGTCTCTGCAGATAAATCGATATCACTGACCTCCACAGCACCTGATATAAAAATATTACGGCAATTCTCCAGTCGTATACATTGCCCAACCAAAACAGCTACCTTACAAACGGAGTAATCCCCTCCGGCCATTTGCTTTATGTAAGTCATGACATAATCTTCCACGTATATCTTTTTATTTGAATTGCTTTTTCCTATCTGTCTAACATTCTTTGGCATCTTAAAGGAAGTTTGTACTCTATTCGCCGGATTACCTTCTCCGCTCTCATTGCTGTATATCGTTTCAATCACATGGCTCACTCCTATCCGATACTTTTTGTACTGGTCACCCCAAAATATAAATTATCATATCATAGGTTGGACATGCTTTTTGTCGTATCAGGCTATTATGTAAACATAACTTATCCTCAGAATACCATGTAAAATGTGCAAAACCCCTTTTATTTGATTGTGTTTTTACCTAATCTGCATCTTCTGCGCTCGAATTAACCGCTATTTTGCCTTCGAGGCTCTATATTCGTTTAATTATTGCGTCTAATATTTTAAGTTTTTGGTAATACTCTATCTAAGCTTGCGGAGACGCTAGATTCGCCGACAAACATTTTAATTGCTAATTCAAGAACGAAAGGCATGTGTAGTAGATGAATATCCTATTTAAACCGAAAAGCAATATATCCTATTTTGATTCTGCAGAGAAAACCACAGCTTATGAAATGGGCAGTACATTGTCTGAGCTGATTAAGGAACAGGTACTACTAAACCGTACGATTATCTTCCTGTGCATTGGCTCGGATCGGGCAACCGGAGATTGTCTGGGACCGATTATCGGATATAAATTATCCATACAAGATCAATTTGCACATAAATTCACCTCTCATGAATATAAAAAGTACCATAACTATCACGTCTATGGTACTTTAGAAGAACCCGTTCATGCTAAGAATCTGAAGGATACCATTACAATGATTCACCATAATCATGATGATGCTTTTGTCATTGCCATTGATGCTTCTTTGGGAAGATCCGATCACATCGGATATATTACGCTGGGTGAGGGTCCACTGAAGCCTGGTGCAGGAGTAGATAAGGATCTGCCTGCCGTAGGAGATATCTTTATTACCGGCATCGTGAATTTCTCCGGTATGCTTGACAACATGCTCCTTCAGACCACCAGACTAGGCGTTGTTATGACGATGGCTGATCAGATCTGCCTTGCAATCAATTACTGTTTCAGTAAGCTGAAGGCTCTGACCGTCTCGTAGCCTTAGGAACCAACAAAAATCTCAATCGTTATATTCAGAAGATGTCAGCATCGCTGACATCTTCTGAATCAAGTATTATAATGAGGCTGTATCAAAACAGTAAAACGTCAGTCAAACCGAGTATGAGGAATACTGTTATCCTCTCCTTGGCTATCAAACATGTTTTGAAACAGCCTTTGAATTCTATCTATTATAATGTAACAGTTCAGCCATAAGCTCGATTTCACTTCGCTACATCTCGCTTAGGCAGAACGCCCTACAAATTTCAAAACGAGATTCAAGCGAAAGAAAGCGTTCGCCTGAATCTCATACATGAAATTTGCATGGCTGAACTGTTACATTATATTACGGAATCCTCTTCCTTCTCTAAATTAAGTTTATAGAAAGCAACTGCTTCCGATATATTCGCTGCATTGCCGGCTTGAAGGATATTAATCAAGGTATCCACCTGCTTTAAGGTCATTAACTCTTTGCCAAGGAAGGGTTCATAATCACTCGCTATCTTAATTGTCAGAGCCTTGATTTTCTCCTCTGCCTTTGATGAGGCGGTCTTGACCTTCTCATACTCTTCCCGCTGTGTAGCTAATTTACTTTTATAATTCGCTTCAATCTCTGAGGCAATAATCAAAACAGTTGTATTATCAAAGGTAGCAAGTGCGTCTTTCTTCTGAGCCGCCACTTCAGCCCTCTCCTGCTCCAGCTTTGCCAGCTCTGTATCAAAATCCTGCAGACCATAGGAGCTTTCGTCAAGGTCTTTACGGATGTTTCTTCTGATTACCGCTATTTTTCTTTTATTAACTCTGAGCTGTCCCCGTATCCCCTTCACCCTCTGAAGCTCCCCGGAGTACTTTTCCTTTGTTCTATTACCTATGAGAAGATAGATCCCCCCAAAGAATAACACGGTAAGGACATAGGTAAGAATCAGGTACAGAATCTTCTCTTCAGGCAGTAACAGAAAGTATATTCCACATGGTATCAACAAAAGAGTAATTAAGATCACGGCAAGAATGAATAAAACATCAGTAAAACAAGCCGGAGAATATAACGCATAGTAAAGCTTTGTATTGCAAAATGACGGTATATGCTTTTGCCGGAATAAGGTCTTGGCTTCAAGCCTTAGCTGAGTATTCTCCTGCCGAAGCGAAGAGGTCTCTGCATCAATCCGTTCCGAAACCTTGGCGCTCTTACTCCTCTCCCGCTTCTCCTTAATACGCTTTATTCTGGTCTGAAGCTTGTCCTCCTGCTGATCAAAGGTATCTTCGATCTTAAGCCTGCGCTTTTTGGTTGTCTTCTGGATCTCTTCCTTCATCAATTGCTCCAGGTCGGCTATGCTTTTCTCCAGCATCTCCTCCTCCAGACGTAAGTTATCACTATTTGACTGATAACCGTATCGTTCCAGTAAACACTCTTTTATCTCATTCAACTGCTCTATACCACCGGTTAATAAATTACTACCGTCCATCAGATTACCCTCCTGACATCCATTTTTTTCATTTTACTGCTTTTTATCTACATGGTCAAGGTACATTCGTCAGTACTAATGTACCGCTACGTAATGCAACGTTAGCAAAAGCGTCTCCTATTTCGGAATCATTGATTGAACTCATATTTATCAACTTTGACTAGGGTTTGAATTGTAATATAAAAGAACACCACTCCGATAATCCTTTGCTCATTTATGATTGAGGCATTATCAGGAGTGGTGTCCCTGTTATATTTCGATTATTCTGTTATTGCTGATTAATAATTCGGAGCGGGTTTCTTCTTCTCTTCGAAGAGAATATCATCACCCTTTTTCTTCTTCCACATTACCCAAAGCGGTCCAGCAATGCAGATAGTGGAATAGCAACCACTAATGGAGCCTACTGCCATCGGAAGCGCAAAGCTCATAATAGAATTGATACCGTTTCCAAGTGCAAGGAAATATACCAAGCTGACACTGAGCATTACCGCAACATTGGTGTTAATCGATCTCATCATGGACTGAGTAATGGAAAGGTCTGTAACAGCCTCTAACGGATATCCGATGTATAACTTCGAATTTTCACGAATACGATCGTAGATAACAATTGTATCGTTGATGGAATAACCGATGATACTTAAGGCTACCGCAACAAAGGACTCTCCGATCGGTATCTTGAAAATAACACAGGTGAAGAATACGATCAATACGTCATGCACCAAGGCAACGAGTGCCATCGCTCCTGCAGAAAGACCGCCCATCATCTTAAAACGAATCCAAACATAGCACAGAACCAGGGCACCGGCTAATAGGATGGAGATAATACCGTTTCTTAAAAATCGCTGACCAAAGAACGGCTCAACCATGGAGGATTCGGACTGCTTTAGCTGTGCCTCGGGGAAGGTCTCCGTCAATATGGCATCAAACTCTTCTCGGTCGGCTGCGTCCACACCATAGTTACCTGCAATATTTAGAATTAAACGTTGCTCGCCGCTGGCAATATCCTCGGTAACCTGTGTCGTAACCGGTCTGCCAAGTGCCTCCGTGGCAACATCTGCTGCCTTATCAGCATCAATCTCACCAACATAGGTATACTTAATTAATGCTCCACCTTTAAATTGGATATCCAGCTGTACACCGTTGATGAACATGAACAGGATACCAATCAGCATAATGGATAGGGATATGGTAAAGTAAATCTTTCGTTTCGCAAAAAAAGGTACAATCTTATTCTCTTTATACATCTCGGGAGTTACTTTAATCTCCTTCACGTATTTTCTATCTTTCATATCTTTCATAGTGTTACCCTCCTTGTCCAGCAGGTATAGAGTGCAGGTTTGCGTAAGAATTTAAAGGAGCTCAAGGAAGTAGTCATCAAGCGGGAAGCTGTTACACCTGCAAGGAAGTTGAACACAATACCTGTGAACAACGAATATGCGAAGGACAACATGGTTCCGGAGCCGAATATCATTAAAATAAAGGCAACAATAAGCACTGTGATATTTCCGTCGAAGACAGAGCTAAAAGCATTCTTATAGCCGGCAGCGATTGCAGAAGCAACGCTCTTGCCGGATTTGATTTCCTCGCTAATTCTCTCAGAAATAATTACATTGGCGTCGACACCCATACCAATGGATAGGATGATACCCGCAATACCCTGCAGGGTTAAGGTCATCTGCGGAACGGAGAGTGCCAGGATCTGACCCGTTACCTGAATCGTAAGTGCGATGCAGGCTACAAAGCCGGGAAGTCTGTAATAGGCTATCAGAAAGATACAGATTAAACCAAATGCGATTGAACCTGCCAATAACATTACGCTAAGAGCACCAGATCCTAAGGTGGGGCTGATGGTGTTATAATTCTTTGTAATCATCGAGAAGGGCAAAGCACCGGAATTGATCTTATCCGCTATATCCTTCGCCTGTGCGTAACCATTCATACCGGTAATCTGAGCAGAGCCACCGGAGATATGATCATTTACCGTAGCTGATTGTATCAAAGTCTCGTCCATATAGATATTAATCAGCTTGCCTACCAGCTTTTTGGTCGCATCACTGAATAATTTGGTGCCTTCATCATCAAAGCTTAAGCTAACTACATATTGATTGATGCTCTGGTCTACTACAGCCGCCGCCTTAGCAACATGCTCACCGGTCAGCAGGACATTGCCTTCTGAATCTTTAAAGGTAAGTTGGGCAGTCTGTCCAAGCTCTGCAATTGCTGCCTCCGGATCAAAATCAGCCTCATCCGCTTTCCACGGGAAACGAACGATAACATATCCATTATCCTTATCAATTGTTACATCACGGTCCATAATGTTCTGTTGGTCGAGACGGGTCTCAATAATGGTTCGAGCTGATTCCAGCTCATCCGAGGTAGGCTTACGATCCAGACCCTCCGGCTGAAAGGCTGCATCCACACCGCCACGGATATCGATTCCGTAACGCATATCCGGTGCACCCAGAAGCTTAATGGGCTCATTACCCATCGGAATAGTCAAACCATTGAACGCAGTATATACCATAAGTATTGCTACGATTAATACAATAAAAAATACTGGCTTATTCTTATTCATTCTTTCTTTCCTTTCTAATGTTATTAATTATCTAGTCTATTCAAAAACCGGCGGAGCATGTCCACCCAGCGAGAAAGCAAGCAGAGATTTTCTCCGGTATGTCGTCTTATAATAGGTTAATGCATAAATTAATAATATTGCGATGGTAATAACCGGCTGCACCGTGGTATCAAGCACTCTTTTGAGCAGCCTTTGGAAATCTCTCAGATTTCTACTTACGATGGACTTTATCTTAACATCACTTAATAGCTCATAATTATTTACTTCATTAATGATATAAGCATCTTCCGATAAGGTGAAGGAAGTATGCTGCTTACCGGATGCAGGCTCCAGAATCCTGGTATAAGCTAACGGCGTAAGCATTAAGTGCACTAATATGGTTGTTCCGATCAGCAGAGATATCCTGGTAATATTTTCTGCCCGTTTTTTATATTGACTCATTCTTACACCCCTTTCTTATCCTGCTTCTCCGAAACCGGAGGATATATTCTTATTTGATCAGTTGTATAAATTATTCGAAAAATATGATACAAATTATATCGTCATGATTTAAATTAACACAAACTATGAATTTTGTATACTAAAAAATAACATTACCCCTCGTATTCCATACGAACAAAACTATCCCTGCCGGAGGGTGTAATCAGCTCATAGGTGTCCACCCATCGGAAGCCAGCCTTTTGATAACATTTTATAGCCCGCTGATTAAAGGAACGCACCTCCAGTGCAAGCAGCTTATCCGGGTATCGTTCTCCAGCCTCCTGCTTGATCTGTTCCATTGCTGCTTCTCCATAACCAAGACCGCATAATTCTGGTTTCAAGCCAACTCCAAGCTCGATAAAATTTTCTTTCTCTTTCAATCGGAAGTATCCTATCAACTCATCCTTCTCATTCAATATAGCGAAAAATTCCCTCTCCCTAACCGAAGCCTGTGCCATTCCCCAGTTCTTCTCTACAACAATCTCCCACATCGGGTAATTATAGACGGAATATTCCCCGCCATATCTCCAGGTACATATCAGTCTTGCTTCCTCTTCGGTTAGATTTCTGACATACAACTTCATACTCTTTTATCCTTTATTAGTATCGATAGTATTTTGATCATCTGCCATTGTAGGTTTATTAAATCTGTTTTCTGACAATCTTATATTCGTCTTGGAATTGGAAATGCGGACAATGAAATGTGGAATAGCTCAGAAATCGTTCCAAATCATCCTCATCCAGATTAACCGCACACACATAGTTGTCATATTCTTCATCATACACAAAATGACTGCAATTCTCACAGTTATTCACTCCACTCATTGATTACACCCCCTTCATTAAATACGACAATAGTAATATAGCACAAAAAGCATAATCGAACAACGTTCGTTATGCTTCCCTAGTCGGTCTCCAAGGTCTGTATGTGATATTTCATAGAAGTATAATGAGGCTGCTCCTCCACAAAGCCCAATTTCTTATATAAAGGATATCCTGCCGGAGTGGCATTCAGTTCAATATGAGCCAGATCCAGCTTCTTTGCGTCCTCAATCGCCATATTGATTAAAGTCCCTGCCAGACCCTGTCTCCGGTAATCCGGCTTCGTATATACATTCATCAGAAGTCCGGTCTTCCCCGACAGGAAATGGGGATTACCCGGTTTCTCCGTGATAACCATGAGTACCGTTGTTACGACCTCCCCATTATCCTCAGCGACATATGCGAGTAGGGAATGGTCTAAATTCTTTTGAAAATAGATTGGCAGGTCCTGTTCCAATCTTTCTCTATGCTCCGGCAGTATTCCGCCATGATCCTCCGTAAGATAAGCCAGTCTCATCTGCACAAGCTGAGGGATATCGGATGCAACTGCAGCTCTTAGTTTCATAATGATACCTCCTGTAATAATAATTATTTCACACTTGCGAAGCATGGCTGTTTTGCCGCTAAAGCTTCATCAAAGTATTCTGCATGCTGAACTCTTTATTCACATTAATCTTGTTATTGGAGTAAGTTATCCACAATATGTCTGCAAACTCCACAGGGGGGGTTGATATCTATGTACATACTATACCCCCGAATTATACTATAAGATTTCCTGTTGAAAATCCATTTCCTTAACTTCACGTAAATAGGCTGTCATAGCTTCATCATCCTTCTTGGGGTATTCATAGGATAAGTTCTCCGATAGCTCCACTGCCAGCAAACGATAAAGATCACAGGCGATAAACATGGCCTCCCAGATCTCTCCCTCCTCACATCGCGGATAGGTTCGTATATATTGATCCCAAAGTCTTTTCTCCAGGTAACGTTCCATATACTTCCCCATCTTACCTGAGGACACCTGATATTCATGCTTTAGACCGATATGCCAGGTGACCATCTTATTTACATCCTCTCTGGCATAGTGAAGCATCTGCAACGCATAGGGAAGCTCATTTCGCTTTAATCCCTTAGCGATATTTTGCAGAATCCACCAGAAGGAGTTGCAGGAATTCTCAAATTCCCTTTTCGTTGGAGGCTTTACCCGGTAGACCTCGGGACCTTTAAATTTTACATTCTTCAGTACACCATCCTTATCAAGTAATACTCGCCCAATCGGATCCTCCTTAATAAGCATCTCCACCTTATCAAGCGAGGCAAAGGTTAAGTCCAAGCGGTTGCCATCCTGGAAGAGCATCTGATAATTGAATTGATTGTTATACTCATGGGGTTCCAGATCCTTATAAGCCGGCATCTCGAGAATAATTCTCTCACCAAACCGGTCAATCCAGGAATGATCTTCCACAAAGTATTCAAAATCCTTCACCAGATACACGATATCATAATCCTGAAAGCAATCCCTGTATAATTCATTCGCTACTCTGGAGCCATTCATGAGCACACCCCGGATTCTGTCATCCTCCTTAGCGGTAGTCAGAATTAGATCCATCATTTCCTGTTCTGATCTCAAGCCGTTTTCCCCCTTTTAAACTATTTCTATCTTGTATACGGAAGCAATAAATGATTCAGTCTTTTTGTCGCTAAAATTACAACTTCTTTAGAATTATTTCCTGCATAGGAACATTCCGTATTCCTTCGGAATATGGATGATCCCCTTCTCATCCTTGCCCGCTTCAAAGCATTGGAAAAGCTCTTCTCTGATCACATTGCCAAGGTTACCGATGGAAGCCATGGAATACCTCCATTATATTTATGTTTATTGTTTCGTTTTCTCGCGGTGGACAGGAACGACCAAATCCCCCAGCACCAGCTGATCCATCCTTATCTTAAGCTCACCAACCTCTGAATAGCCAAAGCTTCCATGGCAGTCAGATCCGGTTGTGATTAACAGTCCCTGTTCTCTGCAAAGCTTTAGACAAAGCTCCGTCACTTCAGCCGAATGCGTCGGATAATAGCATTCGACTCCGTCAAAGCCCTGCTCCAAAAGCTGCAGGAGTCTGAGTCGGAATAGCTCCGGGTCCGTCTCCTTAATCGACACTCCGGGATGAGCCAGGATGGCTTTCCCCCCGGCATTGTGTATCTGCTTTAACACCTCACTGATCGGTGGATAATCACCACTGTCATTGGTGATTCCATATTGATTATAAATGGCGAAGCCCTCCCGCAGGCTCTCTGTTAAACCCTTTTCCATAAAGTAATGCAGTGCCTTCCAGCCGCCCTTCCCCCTGTCATAGGAGTATGCCTGAAAATCAGCCAGGGAAATATTCTCATAATCCTTCTCCATGTCACTGATCAGCCTGACACTGATATCATCCAGAATGGCCCGGTTATTCTTCACAAATTGGGTAAAGGTGTCATTGCCTGCATCCACTCCGTACCCAAGAATATGAATGTCTGAGCCTTGGTCGATGGAATCCAGCTCTACGCCGGATAGATAAGCTATCCCGTATTCCTGACTAAGCTCCTCCAGCTCTCCGACTGCAGTCAGTACATTGTGGTCAGTGATTGCCATTAGTCCTACCTGATTATTCACGGCTGCACGGACGAGCTCCTCCGGTGACATTGTCCCATCCGAATAATAGGATTGAAGGTGTAAATCGATATATTTGTCTGTATTACTCATATTCATGTCTGCTCCTTATTCTACAAGCCATAGCCGCAATTGATATCAAAGGGTGCAATCAGCAGCTTCATCAACTCCTTTGCATAATGATCAAAGAACCATTTATTAGCTGCTGTATAATTCTCAATATTATCGAATTCCCAATAGGAATAATATTTTACGCATTTCACAATCTTAGTCAGCTCCCTTGGTAATGGTCCGATCTCATCATGTACATAGAAACGCTTCATATACTTCATATCACTGCATCCGGCACGTTCTGCCTGAGCATCTTTTACTTTTGTAACAAATGCCTCAAACTCCACCAGCTTATCAGGCCTTACCTGAAATAGCTTTACATCACAGAAATTATTTCCCATGCTACCGCTCCCTTCTTTATTAAATCCGTTTATCGATACTTAACATTTTATAACTTCTTTACATTCACTACACACCTTCTCATGAAGAGACACCACGCCTCCACATTTGGGATAAGTCCATCTCTCCCTCTGCTGTCGCATGACATCATACCTGTCATCCTAATATGCCCTAACCGGTCTAAAGCTGCGGATATATGGTCTCCCATAGGCAGCATCTCAGCTTTTCGGCCAGAGCTTCATCCTCCAGATTGGAGAGTACGGTTATGACTGCATTCTTATCCGGAAGAACCATACAGATCTGACCCCATTTTCCTCTTGCACAGTAGGAATTATGCTCCTGCCTCCAGAAATAATAACCATAGCCCTCTTCCTTATTCTCAATCTGCTTCTTCGTTGCCTGCTCCACCCACTCGCCAGAGATGAGCTGTTTTCCTCTATAGCAACCCTTCTGCAGGTATAGCTGTCCAATTCTGCTAAGCTCATCTACCGTCAGCTTCATCCCCGTGGAGCCATAATAATAGCCCTCCGGACTATAGGTACAGGTAACCGATGGGATCTGCAGAGGCCCAAATAATCTGGGTCTTAAGAAATCCATCATCGGTATTCCGGTGGTCTTTTCTACCATAACTCCGGCAAGATAGGAGGTAAAGTTGTTATAGCGAAACTTCCTCTCATCGATATTCGGTAACGGAATCGCCAATATATACTTCAGCCAATTATTACAGTTCAAACGCTCAAAGGGATAGTCTACGACGGACATGGTGAGGAGCCTCTCTACGGTAACCTTATTCAGATTGTCCAGCTGCTCCTGTGATACCTTTTTCGTTAGTTCCTGTTCAAAATAGGGAAGAATCGAATCCTCCAATCCAAAATACCCCTCCGCAATCGCCATACCAACCGCAGTTGATGTGATGCACTTCGTTGCGGAGTATAGATTTCTTCGTTCCTCGGGAGCAAAATGATGCTCTGCGATCTTCGTACCATCTTGCAATACCACAATACCATATACCTGCATGTTATTATCGAAAACCTGTGATATAAATTCCTTCAGCATAGTCATCCTCTTCGCTAAATCCAAAATAAATCTATGATTTTACTCCAATTCACCCTCATCGCAGTAGTAGGGGCCAGTAATCTCAATTATATTATCATCTGGGTCTTTCATCTGAAAGTAATAATAGGGTTGTCCTGCATTGATATATTTCACCGATGTAACTATATCGGCAATGCCTGCCGCAATGATTCGCTTACGTTCCTTCCTAAGGTCCTCCGTCCAGAAGTTCAGAACGAATTTATTGGTATTTTTGGCATCCGCAATCATTCTCTTATTATCAAATTCTCTATCATAGTCACCCTTTCGAATCACTTTATCCGAATGCTCCGTATCAAAGTAGCCATTCATAATGGATATATTCTGCTGATCGAAGATAAACTGGGCAAACCGGTCCATATTACTGCAGGTTACAGGTATCTCTAACAACTGCTCATAAAATCGGATTGTTTTATCAAAATCCTTCACAATCAAGTAAACTGACCCTAAATGCATTTTCTCCCCCCACGATATTATTAATGATGTTATCTTACATTTTAACATTATCACAAAATTTGGCAACCCGAACATTAAATAATCGTAGCTGTCACCAAAATTCTGCTTCCGCTCCAGAAGACTACGGTTGGGATCCGGTATTGATTATCCATGCTGCTCTCCTCCTAAACAGAATCAGCACTGTAAAACTCAATGGTAATATAAGTTAAATATGCTATAATATGCATATACCTCATCATTACAATTAAAGCAAGCCTATTCTGAGCTGTTACTATTTTTATATGTACTTGGAAGTGGTTTTTGATAAATGGAGGCAGCATATGAACAGAAAAAAATTTTTCCTGATACCGACCGCTTTACTTATTAGCATTGCCGTTCTATTTGGTGCGCGTATAATTCATAACAAGGATTCAGTCTCAGCTACGAATGATCCGATCGAATATCTTATCAACAATTCTCTATCCATACAGTATGGTATCGGTAATATTGAATTAAGCTCCGTTTTTACCGAGGAATTCATTGATAACATTGATCGGAACAGCCATTTTTATAAGAAGAAACTTGCTCCGTATCAGATCATATATAAGAATTATAACCTAAGAAAAGTTGCAGAAAACGAGTTTACCGTAAGTGTACATATAGAAGACAAGAATGGAGGATATATTCAGGTTATCCATGTAATAAAAGAGGGAGAGAGTTATCTTATCGCAAATATAGAATATGATATTTAAAGCATTAATAAAAACCGGAAGATACATAGCGATAAGCATTGTATCCTCCGGTTTTTAATTATAAACAGTATGCGGGATCTTGATCCCAATTTATAGCTGTCTATTTTATATTAATCTTCTTTATTTCCTCAACATCAGCCTTAGATTCTCTGCATGCTATTTTTTCTATTATACAATCTTTTCCGCCTGAAGCTGCGCTCTGACACATAATTCTGCTGCCTTTAATGCATGCTCCTGTGTCATGGCATTTTCCGTCCGGTTGATACAGTCTAAAATAAACTGTCCGAAATACGGATAACCAACCTGTCCTTGAACATTAATGTAATGCTCACCTTCTTTGTCCACCCAGAATACATGCTCACCGGTCTCCTCTTTGGCTACATCAACATATTTTCTCAGTTCGATATAGCCCTCGGTTCCAAGAATGAAGGTTCTTCCATCACCCCACGTAGATAAGCCGTCCGGAGTGAACCAGTCTACTCTGAAATATCCGGTTGCTCCGTTATTTCCGATTAATGTGGCATCTCCAAAGTCGTCCAGCTCCGGATAATCCGGATGATTATAATTCGCTATCTTACTGCTGATTACCTTTGCATCTGTTGCTCCGGTATAATATAGAAACTGCTCAATCTGATGGCTTCCGATATCACAGAGAATACCACCGTATTTTTCTTTTTCAAAAAACCATTCAGGACGGGAAGATGCATTCAGACGGTGCGGTCCCATACCCAGTACCTGAATTACCTTTCCGATCGCCCCCTGCTCAATCAGCTGTCCGGCATATACCGCGCTTTCCACCTGAAGCCTTTCACTGAAGCAGACCGCATATTTTCTTTGGGTTTCCCGGATTACCTGCTTCACATCCTCTAGCTGCTCCAATGTGGTCAATGGAGCTTTGTCTGTAAAATAATCCTTCCCGGCACGCATTACCCTGATACCCAGTGCTGCCCTCTCTGAAGTGATGCAGGCTCCGGCTACTAATCTAACCTCGGGATCCTGTAGTACCTGCTCTTCACTTTCTGCGGCTTTAGCCTGAGGATATTCTTTTTGAAATGCTTTTACTTTTTCAATATCCGGATCATATACCCATTTTAAAGTAGCTCCTGCTTCCAGTAATCCATTTGACATTCCATAGATATGTCCATGATTCAAACCAACCGCAGCAAATACGAATTCTCCTTCCTTCACTACCGGATTGGGTTTTCCCTTCGGTGCATAATTCATTCCATCTCTCTTATCCATATTCAATGCTCCTAATCGTATTTTATATAATAATTATAGCTTTATAACCTATTATAACACGCCCGAAAAGTGGATCAGCTGTTTCTTATGACCCCCTTTATGTCGAACCAATAAGCTCATTCATCTGACATTCTCTCGCCGATTAATAGTTTCCTACTGTAATCTCTGCAGGTTTGAAATTCTCGATATATCCACTCTTCTTATAAAAACGGGTAGCATTCGTCAGAATTCCTTCAAAGGTATAATATTCATCCTTTCTTTCAATGGGCAATTCCACCGTGAGCTTCATACAGCCTGCCTTATAAATTGCAGTGATCAGTTCAACCGTATTTCTTCCATCCGCTCCGGTTATCATCGGCTTGGTACCCCGCTCCAGCGCTGTCAGTACATCATCTACCTCACCGGTATGCCCTTCGTATCGGAGATCCTCGATAGAATCATAATAATCCTGAAGCTTTCTCATCAGCTCCTGATTATGACCCTCGATCGGGAAACCATTGTCCGAAGAAGTCTCCGCACAACAGGACCAGGGTGCTGCAATCATCGCATCCTCGCA
Organism: Bacillota bacterium; assembly: GCA_023415475.1. Classification (GTDB taxonomy): domain Bacteria; phylum Bacillota; class Clostridia; order Lachnospirales; family Lachnospiraceae; genus Mobilitalea. The sequence goes on from JAEZKL010000061.1 coordinate 18,796, forward strand.
TTGTAGCTCAATTCCCTGTGCTTCTCCATGATGAATTACCGAACTGGTTACCTGTGCCATTGCTCCGTCCCGGTAGCGCAATACTGCCATCGACAGATCTTCAACCTCGGAGTTGTCATGCATGACATTGGTCAGCATTGCAATAACCTCCTGGGGAAGCTCTCCCTGCAACCAATTTATCATATCAATATGATGCACTGCATGATTCAGAGTCGGGCCACCACCTTCCTTTTCCCATAGGCCTCTCCACCAGAGATCATAATAACAATGCCCTCTCCACCAGAGCGAATTGACGTGTGCACATCGTATTCGGCCTGCCAGCCCACTATCTGCCACCTTCTTAAGCTTGTAAATCGGATTACGAAAACGATTCTGAGCAATACATGCCATTGTAACACCGTTTTTCTTCTCAGCCTCCAGCATGGCATCACATTCTGCCAGACAGGTAGCCATCGGTTTTTCAACTACCACGTTCTTACCCCGATTCATACAGTTGATTGCAATCTCTGCGTGAACATAAGGCGGGGTGCAGATATGGACGAGATCAATCTCCAGATTGGACTCCAGCATCCTCTCATGAGAGTCAAACACCTCACAGTCCAAATTAAATTTATCTTTCATCGCCTGTGCTTTTTCCGGATAAATATCTACCAGTGCAACAATCTTACACCGATCGGGAAAGGTCAATAGTCCTCCGACATGTGCCGGCGCGATATTACCAGTTCCCACAATTGCTACGTTAATCATCTTATCCTCCATTCCTGTGCAGGCACCACACACTTAAAATGCAAATGCATCTCATCATTTCATTGATTGTTATTTTTCATCTGGCATAGCAAATCGCATTATATTTACTTCGAATACTTTCTATGTTATAATATTTTGAAGTCATATTTATTGCACGATAAGAACATTTTATTGCGTTAAGTGACATATGGAGGAGGATATCCGATGCCTGTGGATTATAATTACGTTCCGGTAAATGAAGATATATTATGTTCCCACAAATCTACGACCATCAGTGCCACGTTTCCCTACCATAAACATGACGGATATGAAGTCTATCTGTTTTTAAGCGGTAATATTCACTGTTACACTGAACAGGCTTGTTACCCTCTAAAACGCGGTGATCTGGTTACCTTCCACCCGGCGGAAATGCATCGGGTGATTAGCCTGGATGAACAGCTCTACGAACGCATCTCGATCAATATAAAAATACCGTATGCAAAGAAGCTATCCACTTCACATACGGACTTATGTGCCTGCTTTGAGAGCCGGCCTATGGGTAAGAACAATATAACAAGGCTTACTAATCAGGAAATTAATACTTTTATTCTATTATCGCATCAACTGGGAGATGCTTTGAAATCCACCACTTATGGTTATGATGTATTATGTAATAGTTACCTCGCTCAGCTGCTGTTGATGGTAAATCAGGCTTTTCAAAAATCTCCGGTTCACGCCAAAAATATCATGCCTCAAATCATTATTGATACGATGAGCTTTATCGAGGAGCATCTTACCGAAGAGATTACCCTGGATAAGCTATCCTCCACCTTCTATGCCAATGGAACCTATATCAGCCGACAGTTTAAGAAGCATACCGGTCTTACTCTGCGTACCTATATCTTGGATAAACGCATCTCGCTGGCCAAGACACTCCTTGCATCCGGAAAAAGTGTCACAGAGGCCTGCTATCTGTCCGGGTTCTCGGATTATGCCAATTTTATTCGTAGCTTCAAGAAGCAGGTAGGAGTCTCTCCCGGAAAATACTGATCATGAATGGATTTAATGAAAAAAATTCCTCAAGGCATATCATTGATGAATTTTAACTTGGAAGTCCGCCACTTCTTATGAAGATCTATATTTGATTGACGTATCAAAAGTCATACATAACTTGAATTCGCCAATTTGCATAACTTTACCTCGGCTTTCGAAGGATGCAGTCTTTTATTAGTCTGCATATTTACTTGTACCTATTGAACAGAGCAGCTGCTTATCACCTTCATATTCCATATAACATTTCACAATGCCTTTCGAGTATTCTGTCACCAGCCTTCCACCATATCCGAAAATAGGCTCCATTTCATAGAGACGAAGACTTTCCCAGTCTTCAATTCGATTTCTTTCCCTTTGTCCGCCATAGATGTATGGAGCAAAATCAGAGTCTTTGAAATAAGACTTTACAGACTTATGATAAACCTTACCATTGATCGTCTTCGCAGAACTCTTTTTCTTGACCATCACAAAAAACACATCGCAGTAGGTATCATTATATCTGTAGACAATCGCAATTCCCGGTTTAACTCCTGTTATTGATCCATTCTCCGCTTTCACTACTGAGGTATTGGAAGAATAAAGATTGTTATTCATATCACTGGAGGTCAAGCTTATTGTCTGTCCTTCACTAATGACCTGTTGTTTAGTATCCTTTCCAATAATCCATGCCGGTAGATGTGTACGATTATAGATACTGTCTTTATCTTCTGTACTGAAATCATATTCCGTTGTAAGTTTATTCGTTGCAGAAAACGTTATGTACTCAAATTCGCCTTTTCTAATCTCGTTATCCAAATCCTCCTCATCCAATTCGCCATATTCCTCACGGAATTCATCGTCCTCATTATACTTCCTAAAAAATTCATCCCTTTCTTTTATTTGCTCCTCATAGCTTTCATTCCTCATATAAAGATTTAAATAATTGCATGCCGAGCCGGGATCATCTTTATCAGCCTCACACCGAAATCCCATGTTACTTAACATTATTTTATTTGCATCTGCATATCCCCCGGCAGTTGCCTTCTTATCAATTAACCTGGAGTACGCCGATAAATAGCGGTCCCCTAAATCATCCCCATACTTATCATCTAGTTTATTATATTCTTTTTCAGAAATTAATTTTCCGCCGTATGCTATACTGGCATTTAGAGCAGCTTTAATTCTTTGATTTGTCGTAGTGTATTTAGCGTCAACTGCTTCCATTATAAACTGCGTTAACAGTTTCCTTTCCTTCTCTAACGTCTTATCCGAAAGATATTCCCCGTCTGTACTAACAAAGCTACTTGGTGAATATGCAATATCCGAAATGACTGTAAATGAGTAAGAATCGATTAATTTCTTCCCGTTGTATACCTTTAACGTAGCCGTTCCGGGACCTAATGCATGTACTTTTATGTCATTGGGAGCAATAGCAATTTGATTCCCATATTTATCCACATCTAATATTTCGCTGTTAAAATTAACATTTCCATTGAACCTTAACCCAATCACACTATCATCGGAGATTTTATAGGTAAACTTCATGAATTTTTTGTAATCTCTATATTTATCATTTGGATACAAATAATAGTAGCTGCTGTCTGCTTCATAATCATCATAAGCTCCATAGTAATGGTCCTGTAGAAGTGTTATTTTTTCTGCGGCTCCCTGCACATTGGTGGGATTAAGCGCAATTAATAAACATACTACTAACGCAGTGAAAAACACTTTACCTATGGATTTCATTCGTATCATATCCTTTTTTATCATTTGTAATATCCTCCTTTTGTCGAAACAGCTCTTGTGTGATGTTGATTGTAAAGTTGCGTTGCATGTTCTAGTGTAGAATTAGAAAAAAACAAACCTGAGACAGGGCGGTTTAGTACCCTATCCAGGTCACAATTTATAGATGCCTTTGCATTATTTTCTATTACTTTTTCTATTATGTCGACTAGGATAATCACAGTTGTCTTTGGAAAAAGGACAGTGACTGGGGACATAGTAGAATTAGACCTTACATTTATTATATAAAATCCCTCTGCTGTTTTCAATAGAACAGTTAAAAATCCTTCACTGAAGCGTAGCGCTTCTTCGGGTCCGGATTGACTGCTTTACAGGAGATGTCTACAACCATTTGATGGTTTTACCGTTTTTTGTTATAGCCCAATAATACTCGCCATTCGGATGATGCATAGGCTCTATACATATTCTTTTAAAAAAAAGATTATAAATCGTAATAAGTAAACAGCTTATTATTATGAATTGAATAACCGTGCATACAATACCTAATATTCCAAACAAACAACAAGCACCTATTTTAAAATGACAACAATGATACATATACTTCACCTCCTTAAGTTGCATGCCAACATCCTCTTTTATTAAGTATAAAGTTGAATAATCCGATACCAAAAATAATGATCAAAATAATACTGTATATCATCTCTGGTATAACAGCCATAGCTATCATTCTTGCTCTCCATCCCAAGGGCCATACAGTAGCGGTTCTCTCCATTGATTGTGTCGCTAATAAAATTAGCCATAATGGGGTGATTTGTAATGCATTTAAAAAAACACTGGTTATTATAATAGTAATTATCGTTAATGTTAAAATAAGTGAAAAGCAAAGCCCTATTTGTTGCTTCCAGTAAACCCAACGCATATACCATGGTAATGACCGACCATAAGATTTCAAATTAATTAATGCTCCATTATACCAACGCTCTCGTTGTCGAATTAATTTTCTTATATTTTCCATCACATCTGTTTGAGAAAATACATCAGCAACAGGACAATCATAACCCAGCTTTAATATTGCAAAAGTTATTTCGTTATCTTCTGTTCTTCCATATATGTCATAAAAACTATCGCTATAATTGGGTAAAAACCCATTAAGACGTCCTGCTTTTACATCCTTTAATGCTTTTACTAAAAAAACAGATGCCGTTCCCGTTAAAACAAAAGCACGACATCCATATCTAAGGATTTGACGTCTATATCTCCAGTACTCCATTATTTGGAGAGTACCTAATAAAGTGCTGCTAGGTCTGCCAGTAAAAATGCTACTAACAGCACCTGCTTTAGGATTTTTTTTAAAACATTGCATACATTTTTCTATTAGGTCCTTAGACAATATTGTATCAGCATCCATTATCAGGATATAATCATTATCATTTAACCAAGGTATAATTTCTTCCAACGCATAATTTAACGCTCCTGCTTTCATATACCTATTTCTATTCATATTTATTACATCAACACCATTTCTGAATGAAACTTCAGCTGTATTGTCGGTGCAATTGTTAGTAATTACAATTATTTCATTAACAGGAACCGTTTGTCTTTTTATACTTTGTATTGTATACTTTATAGTCTCTGATTCATTTCGTGCTGGGATTAGTGCAATAATTTTTCTCTTAGCTTTATTAATACGCATCGATCACTCCCATTATTGTATAAATTTCGATAAAATTCTACAATACATTCTATTCAAAATTTATAAATGTGTTACCTAGTCGCGCTATCCGAAAAGTACCTTTCGAAAAACCTCATTTTCAACTCCATGGTCCCTTCCCCTTTTTTATACGTTTATTTTCTTCCATAAGCTATCAGTAATCCCTGCACCTGTAAAAACGTCTTATTAAATATCCAGCGATATCCGGCAACAATGTAATATCGGGCATGGTAACTCCTGTTTCCCATTTACTAACGGATTGAAACGACACTCCCAAAACATCTGCTAACTCCTGCTGTCCTGCAGTTAACCCCATAACGTAACCTGCGAAATCATTCGCTTATCAGTTAAATATTACGCAAAAGGACAGATACAGTTCGGTTGTCCTACCAAGTATTCACATCCAATAATTTCCGCCGGCTTAATTATCATTTATTTACCTCAACCTTCTAAACAGATGACTTAGAAACTTCTTCTCTGTCTTTCCCCATATAGAGATTTCCGCCTTCTTTAAATCCATATTTCCGATAAAAGTCATGTGCATCGCGAGTAACCAGAATTCCTCGTAGTGAAGAAACTTCTTTATTTTCATGAATTGCATCCAACATTGCTTTTCCTATTCCCAAGCCTCGATACTGTTCATCTACAATCACATCACAGATATAATAGGTTGTTGCATAATCTGTGATTACGCGTGAAAACCCTATTTGCTTACCGTCTTCGTTCAGAAAGGCACCATAGCACAATGAATGATCAATTGATTTTTTTATTATTCCAATATCACGTTTGTCTGCCCAGTAAGTCTGCTCTAGCAGCCTTTTAACATCACCAATTTGCATTGCTTCTCTTCCTGATTTTATTGAATATAAAAGCATTTTATTCCATCCCCTTCTATCAAATATGCTCGCTATAAGTATAGAAAAATTATTCTAGATTATACCATTGTAACATATCATCCCATATTTCGCCATGTTCACTTCCATAATCCTCCTTTTATATGTCAGGTTACGAGCAATTTTTCACTCTGCTACTGTTTTCTCATTATCATTTCTGATATTTCAAATAATCTTGTCAATAATAGCTTAAATTTGTATATATGTAACATTGAGATTTTTCAAACATAGTGATATACTTCTTCACTGTATTATACATTTAACGGAGGCTTTTATGGGAATATCCAAAGTATATAGAATTCTATTAGGTTTCAATCAGCTTCGGTGGAAAATTGCAGTAAAAGGTGTTCTAACTGGCTTCGTAGCTGGATTAATTGTTGTTTTATATCGGTTTGGTATCGAATATGGTACCGAAACCGCCTTAAAAATGTATGACTTTCTGAAACATCATCCTATCGCTATTTTCCCTTGGCTGATCTTAGCCTTATTGATTGCATTATTTATATCCTGGTTAATAAAAATCGAACCCATGGCAACTGGAAGTGGTATTCCACAAGTGGAAGGTATCCTTCTCTATGGAATGAAAATGAAATGGTATACTATTTTATTCGTTCGTTTCGCTGGCGGCATTATTGCATCATTTATGGGTATATCGCTCGGAAGGGAAGGCCCCTCCATTCAGATTGGTGCTTCCGGCAGTCAAGCAATCGCTCAAAAAATAAGCAAAAACAAGCTAGAAGAAAATTATCTAATCACAGGAGGAGCTGCAGCTGGTCTTTCAGCAGCGTTTAACGCTCCGTTATCAGGAATCGTATTTGCATTAGAGGAAGTACATAGAAGCTTTTCTCCATTAATCCTCATAGCTGCAACTACAGCTTCATTGACAGCCGATATCGTATCCAAATACTTTTTTGGTTTGAAGCCTGTCCTTGATTTTATAAGAATCCCACAGCTTCCTGGGAGATTTTACTTATGGTTGTTACCAATCGGTTTATTGTCTGGGTTAATCGGTTCCTTGGCGAATAAAGGATTGCTTAAGTTCCAAGCAATTTACGATAAACTTCCTATGGTGATACGTCCTTTTATTGCTATCGTTATTGCCCTGCCCTGCGGTCTACTTGTGCCACAGGTATTAGGTGGAGGACAGAATTTAATACAAATAGCCGAAATGGGTACTACTTCAATTGAACTAATTGTAATATTACTCGTAATTAAATTAGTTTTTACCTGTATATGCTTTGGTAGCGGTATTCCTGGAGGTATATTCATGCCAATACTCTCTATGGGGGCTCTGACCGGATGC
>JAEZKL010000093.1 GCA_023415475.1 Bacillota bacterium
AGTAAACTTTCTACATCCTTGGGTATCACGGCGATAGCCCTCTTATTATATACCTTTACAATCATGAATTCTTTTATTTCATCAAAGGAGATAAAGCCAAGTCCTCCCAGTGAGGAGCTGTCAATAATTCCTTCATGAGTGATCGTAAGCAGCTTTTTCACCTTCATCGCTTTCATCGCGGTTGCAAAAAAAACGATTAGAAACACAAATGAGGCCATGATTCCCGGAACCCAATATGCCGTCCGGCCCTTCTGAATACCAAATACCGTCATTGCAACAGAAGCAATCAATAACAGTATACTGCCTGTTACTAAAACGAAAGCCTTATAATTAATTTCTTCTATAATAATATCTCCCACCGAGCGCTCCCCCTGACGTTCCTTCTAAATCAACCCAATTGTAGCTGTTTCTATCATTTTTTGCAATACATAATATTGCTATCTATATGAAAACCTTGATAATTTGTTCAAAATAGATTACCATATTATGTATATATGTATATTCATTAAATTATATTCGAAAGCAGTTTGTAAATTAATGAGTTTGATACCAAATTAATGCTTCTTATTAATTATCTATATTTTAGGACTAGAAAGGAGTTTTCATATGCCAAACAAAATAAATTATAACATACCCAAGGATGCAGCCGTACCGTTCAGCAACAATGCAGCCTTCTGCATCGGAACAGGACGTATGGGCTTAGCTCTTCATAAGGCGTATCACGACCAATTAGAATTGGTCCAGAAGGACATTCATTTCTCCCATATCCGCGGACACGGACTGTTCTGCGATGATATGGCAATCTATCAGGTCTACGAAGAAGACGGAGTGCAAAAGGTGGAATATAACTTCACCTACCTGGATATGGTTTTCGACGATTATCTTTCTCTTGGCCTTAAACCCTTTATCGAACTCGGATTCATGCCCTATAAGCTGGCAAGCGGGGATCAGACCATATTCTACTGGAAGGGCAATACAACGCCTCCCTCCGATTATGACAAGTGGGCCAATCTGATCAAAGCAACGATTGCTCACTGGTTCGAGCGTTATGGTAAAGAGGAGGTACTTACCTGGCCCTTTGAGGTATGGAATGAGCCTAACCTTCCCGGCTTCTGGAAGAATGCTGATATGGCAGAGTATTTTAAGCTTTATGAGGTATCTGCTAAGGCAGTAAAAGAGGCTGACCAGGGGCTTCGTGTGGGTGGACCTGCCATCTGCGGAGTAGATGATGAGCGATGGCTAAAGGAATTCTTAACCTATTGTCATAAGAATAAGCTGCCTTTAGATTTTGTCACCAGACATGCTTATGCGACCGAGTCTCCGGACCACAGTGGACACTATGCATACCAGCGTCTTCGTTCGCCTAAGGTATTCCTGGACGAGCTTAAGGTCAGCCGCGAGATTATCGACAGTTTTCCGGAATATAAAGGAATGGAAATGCACATTACTGAGTTCAACACCTCCTACACCCCCTTGAACCCGATCCATGATACGAATCTGAATGCAGCTTATATTGCCAGATTACTCAGCGAGATGGGTGATACCAGCGCTTCCTATTCCTACTGGACCTTCGGTGATATCTTCGAGGAGGCAGGAGTGGCTTTTACTCCCTTCTCCGGATGCTTCGGCCTTGTGGCGAACGGTATGATACGCAAGCCTACCTACTGGGCTTTCTCCTTCTTTAATAAGTTAGGTAACCATGCGATCATCAGAGAGGAGAACTTCATCCTGACTAGGGAAAAGGATGGTTCCTTCCAGGGTATCCTCTGGAATCCGGTTGAGGATGCAACCAAAGACGATGACCTTACGATAACACTCAAGCTTCCTGTAGACAATGGTGACTATGCAATAATATCACAGCTTGTTGATGAAACTACCTGTAATCCGCTTAAGGTCTGGATGAATCTCGGTTCTCCCGCAAATCCCTCCAAGGAACAGCTGGAGCTTCTACGTTCCTGTGATCAGCCTCAGATCCGCACCGAGAAGCAAAGCATAGACCATCAGGTACTGAGCCTTTCTCTTACCCTGAGCCGAAATGCCCTTTTGCATCTTAAGATCCAGCCGATCAAGACAAGCCTTGACCGTGGTTATCAGCCGGAGCGCGTAGCAGGAGCACAGTAATAGGATTTGTTTTATAAATGATAACAGGATATACAAATATCTCCTTGACATTATGAATCGTAAGGCTATAATAAAAGCTAATAACATAAGAAAAGCAATGACGGAAAAGAGTAGACCAATAGGTAACAGACAGAGAGAGGAACATTTGGTGGAAGTTCTTTATGTGAAAATTGGTTGAAAACCATTCCTGAGCTGTAACACAGAAAATATGTGAAGAGCAATCAGTTCTTCCGGCATTTTAAGCTGCATCGAAGGGTGTGGATAAGATGCTAGTATGTGTTATCGTATACCTGCGTTAAAGGTTAGGATTTGATCGAATCCGAAGTGAAAAGTTAAGGTGGAACCGTGCAAGAATTTTTGCACCCTTAGACAAATATAATTTTGTCTTTGGGTGCTTTTTTTGCATCCTGTAATCAGCAATTCTTTTCTTATGTTATCAATTTTATTACCGAAAGGAGTCAAAGGAATGAAAGTGATAATGAAGAATGGAGAAATCGTGGAAAGCTCGTTTGGAGAGGAGGTGGGACGAAATGCCTTACGTCATACCGCAGCGCACATTCTGGCCCAAGCGGTGAAGCGATTGTATCCCGAGACAAAATATGCGATCGGGCCGGCCATAGAAAATGGCTTCTATTATGATTTTGAATTTGGTTTTGATTTTACGCCCGACAAGCTACCTGAGATCGAAGCCGAAATGAGACAGATTGTGAAAGAGGCTCTTCCGCTTGAACGATATATTGTATGCCGTTCAGATGCCATAAGAGCAATGGAAGAACGACAGGAAAGCTATAAGGTAGAAATGCTCGCAGAATTACCGGAGGATGCGCAAATTAGTTTTTTTCAGCAGGGTGAATATGTGGAAATGTGCGCAGGTCAACATGTAATCAATACAAGTCTTGTAAAAGCCTTCAAGCTTACCTCCCTTGCAGGCGCTTACTGGAGGGGTGACGAGCAAAACCGTATGCTGACAAGAATATATGGCACGGCGTATCCGAAGCAGAATGAACTTGATGAGTATCTGAAAATGCTGGAAGAAGCTAAGTCCAGGGATCACAGAAGATTGGGTAAGGACCTCGGCCTGTTTGCACTCATGGAGGAAGGACCCGGCTTTCCGTTTTTTCTCCCGAAGGGAATGATTCTAAAGAATTTGTTACTGGATTATTGGAGAAAAGTGCATGAACGAGAAGGGTATGTTGAGATTTCCACTCCGATTATGCTTCAACGCGAACTCTGGGAGGTCTCCGGACATTGGGCAAATTACCGCGAAAGTATGTATACGTCAGAAATTGATGATATGGATTTTGCGATAAAGCCGATGAACTGTCCGGGTGGAATGCTGGTATATAAAATGCAGCCACATTCTTATAAGGAGTTACCCATTCGTATGGGTGAACTAGGTCTGGTGCACCGTCATGAAAAATCCGGAGCATTACATGGATTAATGAGAGTACGCTGTTTTACACAGGATGATGCCCATATTTTCATGATGCGAGAACAGGTAACAGAGGAAATCAAGGGTGTGGTAGGTCTGATCGATGAGGTCTATCGGAAGTTTGGCTTCCAATACCATGTAGAATTATCTACACGACCAGAGAAGAGTATTGGCAGTGATGAGGATTGGAACGAAGCAATTGATGCACTGAAGCAGGCACTGGAGGAAATGAAACTGTCCTATGTGATTAATGAAGGTGACGGAGCATTTTACGGACCTAAAATAGATTTCCATCTGGAGGATTCCATAGGAAGAACCTGGCAATGCGGAACAATTCAGTTGGATTTCCAGTTGCCGCAGCGTTTTCAAGCAGAATTCATCGGAGCTGATGGCGAGAAGCATCAACCAATCATGATTCACCGAGTTGTCTTTGGATCCATTGAACGGTTTATCGGAATTTTGATTGAACATTACGCAGGAAAATTTCCGGTATGGCTGGCACCGGTTCAGGTGAAAATACTTCCTATTTCCAATACCTTTATGCATTATGCTTCCTTCGTGTCGGAGCAATTAAAGGCTGCCGGTGTCAGATGTGAGCTTGATATACGGGATGAGAAGCTTGGATATAAAATAAGGGAAGCCCAGCTGGATAAGGTTCCTTATATGCTGGTTATCGGAAAGAATGAGCAGGATAATAACAGCCTTGCCGTTCGAGGAAGGGAGGATGGCGACCTGGGAAGTATGTCCGTCGATGAACTCATAAGTATATTAAAAAGGGAAAGCAACCTTTAACTGATCATGACACTGTAAACTTCGTAAGAGAAGGTATTGTTGTATCATAAACAAACTATTAATAAGGTAAGGATAACAGTGCAGTATGAATGCATAATATCCTTACCTTACCTATTAATGATTACCATACAAAGTCCCCTTAATTACTGATATCCACAACTACGGCAGCACCCTGTATGGTCTGATCTGTGATCGGCTCAGACTCCCCAGCCCTATTACAACCGGATAATCACAGAATAATGATAAGTAACAGTAATGTCTATGCTTTCAATAATTTTCAAAAATAATACAAAAACTACTTTACCTGTCGTAGTAATTGTGCTATACTTTGATTACTACGACAGATGGAGTAGAATACAAACGGAACGCGTGCCGTTTGCTAAGTATGATTCAAGGAGGTACGGATTTGATCAGTAGCGATGTAATCCGGGGATATAACGATACCATTATCCTATACTTACTCCTCGAAGGAGCGTCGTACGGGTATGAGATATCAAAGAATATCAAGGAGCTTACCGAAGAAAAATATATCATGAAAGAGACAACTCTTTATTCTGCCTTCAACCGCCTGGAAGCGAACGGCTACATCGAAGCCTTCTCCGGCGCTGAGACCTTCGGAAAGCAGCGTACTTATTATAGGATAACCCCGAGTGGCTTAACGTATTACAAGGAAAAATGTGAGGAATGGGAACTTACTAAGGATGTCATTAATCGATTTATTAAGGAGTGGAATGTGTAATGGATACAATAAGGAATTATTTAGATAATTTGTTCGTCAGCCTGCCAAAGACGGCGAAGGTAACTGAATTAAAGAATAATATCCTCTCAAATATGGAGGATAAGTATAACGAATTAAAAGGTCAGGGGAAGACAGAGAACGAAGCCATCGGTATCGTAATCTCAGAGTTTGGTAATATTGATGAATTAATCAGTGAGCTGGGGATCTCGAAAGATGAAGGGATATCGTCACAACCGTTAGTTACTAAGGATGAGGTTGAGGACTATCTTAAGGTAAAGAAGGTTATGGGCTTACAAATCGGCATAGGAACCTTTCTATGCATATTAGCTCCCGCCTTATTAATACTTCTTTCCGTACTCGTAGAGAATGGTGTAATATTTACTACTCTTAACGAAGATGCGGCCTATGTTCCGGGACTGATCATTCTCTTCATATTAATCGCCACTGCAGTCGGTATTTTCATCTTCTCAGGCATGAATTTTGAACGGTACAAATTCATGGAGGAGGGTATCCAGTTACCGATGGGTGTTGCTGCAGATCTTAAGAAAAGACACGAAGCCTTCAATCCCACCTTCTATCTCTGTGTTATAGTGGGAGTATGTCTATGTATCATATCTCCGGTAAGCTTGTTTCTTTCCTCTATGATCAGTGATGAGGCCACTGAATATGGAGTTGTGATACTGCTGATTATTATCGCAATCGCCGTTTTCCTATTCATCACCTCCGGTACAGTACGTGAGAGCTATGAAAAGCTGTTACAAATCGGAGATTATACACCTAAGAAAAAGAAAGAGGATAAGGTAATCGGAGCCGTTGCGGCTGTCGTATGGCCTCTTGCAGTAGCCATATTCCTGTTCTGCGGCTTAGTATATAATCTGTTCCATATCGCGTGGATCATATTCCCAATCACCGGAATTTTATTTGGTATATTCTCCGCTGTATACAGTATTGTCACCGAAAAGGACGCATAATAAGAACCTGAAGTACGTAGTGGTACATAGGATCCTGTATTTTAGGACCTTATGTACCACTACGTACTTGCGAACAAACTATGTTTTATGTCACTATTTCATTATCATAAAGCGTGCAAATTTACGAAAGTTTTTTGTAGATAGTCTTTTGACACCCTTAGAAATATTACTTGTTCAGCCTTCTCCACTCTTCCTCCAGAAGTGCATATTCGTAAGTATCCTGCCAAATCGGGTTCCCTTCTTCATCCTTTTTGAAATAAATATTCTTAATTAGATGACCCTCTCTTCTCATCCCGAGTCGTTCCAACAGCCTCCAGGAAGCTGTATTCTCCGGATTGCACATCGCGATGATCCTTCTGGCACCAAGTTTCTCAAAGGCTTCCCTCAGTACCTCCCTTGCACTTTCTGTCGCATAACCAAAACCCTGATAATTATTATTGAAGACATAACCAATCTCCCAGGTATTAAAATCCTGTTCTGAAAAGTATAAATTACCGATCACCTTATTGGTGTCTTTTAAGCAAACCGCTAAGAAAGCATCATTTTTCGATCTTTGGATTGCCTCATGCCTACACTGCTCCTCACTAAATACCTCATAAGGTTCATAGTGTATCACCTTCTCATCAGAAAGATACTCATAGAGATCCTTCCAATCATTCTTCGTAAAACTACGAAGCAATAATCTCTGTGTTGTTAACTGTCTCACACTGATAACCATGCCTTTCTCATATCCGGTAAAATTTATGCCGTGCATAAAATCTTCCGTTTGAAAATTATTTTTCCGGCTTTATCTTTAGATACAAACATTGCCAATCCTATTGTAATACATTTACATAGAATCGGCAATGTTTAAGTTAGCTCTAATTTAACGGAATGATAGCTGATGAAATCTATTCCGATTATCCCTTAACAGCTCCTTGCGTTAAGCCGCTGTAGATCTGCTTCTGGCCAAGGGTAAAGATAATCAGCGCCGGAATCATGGTGATGATAACACCCGCTTAAAAGCTTATAATATTCTATTTTTTCTCAAATAATTTATTATAGTTTTCGATACAATGATTAATAATCGTTATTGCTTCCTCCGGTCCGCCAAATTCGTTTACCGCAGTCTCCTTATTCTCCAGCTCCTTATACACACTGAAGAAGTGTCTCATTTCATTAAACACATGGGGCGGCAGCTCACTAATATTCTTGTATATGTTAAAATTCGGTTCATTATATGGTATGGCAATGATTTTCTCGTCACCCATCCCATTATCAATCATATTCATGACACCGATCGGATAGCAGCGTACGAGAGTCATGGGCTCGATTGCTTCCGAACACAGCACCAGAACATCTAAAGGATCCTTATCATCGCCGTAGGTTCTGGGAATAAAACCATAATTCGCCGGATAATGCGTAGAGGTATAAAGAATTCGATCCAATATAATATATCCAGTCTCTTTATCCAATTCATATTTCTTCTTGCTTCCCTTTGATATCTCAACAACCGCAACAAAATCATGGGCCTGAATTCGATCCGGGTTAATGTCATGCCATATATTACTCATTCTTTCTTCTTCCTTTCGAATCTTATATTCAAAAAAAGTTAGCTTCGCATACTTTTTTTGAATCATGTAATCAAAAAAGTTAGCTTCGCATACTTTTATGAATCGTGTAATCAAAAATGTCAGGTTCGCAGACATTTTATGAATCGTGCATTCAAAAAAGTTATCGTACCCGACAAATCATAATAATATTCGTTTCTATCTTTGATTTTAACACAGAATCAGATAATTTTCTATCGAAAAATGAACTATTTTACCGTTCGAGGATTATTTATGACCGTTCATGACGACAAGGATTGCCAAATATTTCAAAAAATATTATATTATGGGTGAGTATATAAGTAAATTATATATTTACCACACTCTCCATTAGAATAGTTTTCTATTCTCCTCTGTAAAAATAGTTTACCAGACAAAAAAGCAAAATCTGCCCCCACAGGTTTTGCTTTTTTGTTTATGATTTTTTTGTTTATAACTTCCTTTAATTGGAATCTTTATTGCAATTAGCGCAATTTTATTGTATAATATTGTCAACTATTGTGATTACTGATACTTAAGGAGGAAGTCGGCTGTGAGAATTGCCGTATGCGACGACGAAAAGATAATCCGTAATATAACAGTCCGTTTATTACAGGAATACAGCAAGCAAATGTCAATTGATTTCGATATTATAACCTTTGCCTCCGGCGAAGACCTACTAGCCTATTCAGGGGAGCTTCATATTATCTTAATGGATATAGAAATGGAACGTATTGATGGGATAACTACCACCGGACAGCTGCACCACAAGAACCCGGAAGCTCTTGTAATATTAGTTACCAGCCATGTACGACGATTTAAGGACGGATATAAAGTGAATGCATTCCGTTTCATGACGAAGCCAATCCATAAGGATGAATTCACGGAGTATATAAATGATGCAGTTGCTGAGGTTCTTGGAAGAAGGATCATCACATTAAGAAAGGATGGAGTCGATGTAACCGTCAATATGAAAAGTATTCTGTACATCTCGGCACAGCTGGGCTATACCGAGGTATGGACCACAAAGAATACTTATCGCAGCGAAAACAGTCTTATAACCTGGGAAGAATTGCTGGATCCAAAGCTGTTCTTTCGCTGTCACAAGAAATATCTGGTTAACATCAGTCAAATCGATGATTTGTCTGATAGAATCAAATTAAAAAACGGAGATATTATTGAGGTCTCCAGAAGGAAACATGCTCAATTGCGCGAGTTATTTATGAATTATAATGTCGCGCATTAATAAGAAATGATAAAATCGGATTCCTATAGGCACGTTTACAATAGATATCACCATAATACGTACATGGGGGTGAATGTATGATTGGTATTTATCTTCTAACGATAACAACCGAAATAATAAGGTTTATCCTTATTTTTCACGGATTACTTGGTTTTCCATATCGTAAGGGTATTTACAAATACGCTCTTATGTTATTAACTTCTGCGGCTTTTTGTCTGCTTTATTTTATTCCGGCACTTAGTATCTTATTTCTATCAGGTATCATCATTATTATCAATTTAATCACCATATTATATCTGTTTCATGAAAAATTCAAAATTCTATTAAAAACCTTTATCTGTATCTCCGTTGTGACAGTAACCTGGGACAACCTTTTTATACCAATAATAAATTACTTTTATTACATAGAGGAAACGGTTGCTATAGGTGCTTTACTTCAACAAAGTATATGCAATATCATTCTTATTTTTATTCTTACAGCTTTCTGGATTATTATGAAGCGTTGCGGAATGCTTCATAAATTAAATTACAATCATTTATCGAATACTGTTATCTTTCTGTTCTTAAGTAGTGCTGCTCTTATCGCTTATATCAACACTCTGACTTATATGATCTACCAAAACGGTATTCCGGAGAAACGCGGATTAACTTATGCAGCAATGATTGTATTATCCATTCTCTTTCAGATTGTATGCATTACATTGATTTTCTTATTCTATTCCAGGGAGCAGTACAAGAGTTTGAACAGACTCAGAGAGGAGTATAACGAAAAGCAAATCGATTATTACAAAACTCTTCTTAATCAGGAGGAAGATACCAAGAAATTTCGCCATGACATCAGAAACCATATTATCTGTATTGAAGAGCTACTGGAAGCAGGAAAGCCGGAGGATGCCAAAAGCTATATCCAGGATATTCATCTCAGCATGGAGAAAATATCCAGCATTCAAGATACCGGTAACGATATTATCAATGCTATCATCAATTACTATGCCAATAAAGGTAAGGAGGAGCATATAAAAGTGAATGTGAAGGGCCGGATCACACATGACCTTAACATACCAATGATGCACCTGAGCACCGTTGTATCCAATCTAATGTCGAATGCGTATGAAGCCACTGTTATGGTAGCTTCTGACCAGGATAAAGTCATAATCGTTGAGATACGTTCCGGAAGCAAGTACCTGGAGATTGTTGTGAAGAACCCTGCTGTGACAGACCGAGCAAGACTTGGCGAAAGAATAATTACCTCAAAACCGGATAAGCAAAATCATGGCTTTGGTATTACGAATATCAAGGAAGTCCTTGCAAAATATGACGGTGAGCTACAGCTCAAGGATGACCTGGATAGTGTTACCGTCCGTATAGTAATGAAAACAGCCTGACATACCACTTTATTCGGTAGTGGCTACCTCTATTCATACCGTTTATGGACAAGATTTGACCGAATATAAACCTGTCTCTTGATTTTTACAATTATTTACATATAATAGACTTATACATATTACAAATGATAAGCCAAATTAAGTAGATAATAATCAAGAGGAGGCTGATTCATATGACGATATTCTTCCATTGCATTGTCAGACTTATTCACGGTTTTTAGTAACTCATGTAAGGTATAGAAAACGGAGAAGCGCAAGGGGCTGTTGTGACAGTCCCTTGTTTTTGATGTTATAGCTTTTTTCTATTAAAGATGATGATCGACAGCAGTATGCTTGACACCAACAATACACAGGTTATCAACACGGTAAGCATCAAATCTTCTACAACTGCTTCTCCGGACAAAAGAGCAACATTCTTGGAGGCGAGGGTGATCGGATTGTAATTCGTTAGGTTTGGAAAGATATTAATCAGCAGCATTATGACAATAGAGCTTGCCGATAAGATTAAGCCGCCAAAATTACCGGGGGCAATTGTACTGGACAATAGGATTAAGGCTAATATAAAACAGCCAAACAGCCATAAGCAAAATATCGAGAAGCCTAGATTGCTTACCGAAGTATCCGAGAACAGATACTCTGTATATCCATAATTGACGACTGCTGCCATTCCATAAGCCAGTGTCCAGAGAAGTACTGCTGCCATGAACTTTGACAGTATCACTGTATTTCTCGGTAACCCCTTCGCCAGAACATTGACCAGTGTTCCCTTTGCTAATTCATTGGAGAGCATTCCACCAAATACCAGCAACAGCACCAGGATTCCCATCTGCGTCAGGTTCTTGAAGAACTGACCGTAAGCATCCAAAACCGTCGGTTCCGGTAGGATAATCTGAACTCCCTGCAGCTCCATACCCGCAAATATATCCGGCATAAGCTTGGCCAGAAGCGGACTCATCATTCCGAATAGGAAAAACACCGCTATCAGTATCAGGAACCGGTAGGTTCGCAGACCCTCAACTAATTCCTTTTTTGTAAATACGACAAAGCCTCTCATTGAACCACCTCCAGAAATACATTCTCAAGCGACGGCTCCATCACCTCATAGCGCAGGAGCGGAACCTGCTCCGCCGACAGAAGCTCCAGGATTTGCCCCGGATTCATCTCTCCCCCTGATAGCAGAATTTCGATATACGGCTCACGAAGGGTCACCTCGGATACATAAGGCTTCTCCTTCAGCTTCGTTATTATCACATCGGGCGGATAATCCTTTGCTGTTTCAATCCGAATCACATCCCGTCGATAATTATTCTTAATATCCGCTACTTTCCCCTGGAGAGCGAGCCTCCCTTGATTCAGGATTCCAACACTATCGCAGATACGTTCTACATCGGACAGAATATGCGTGGAAAACACGATTGTGGTTCTCTGCTTCGCTACCGCCAATATATCCAATATCTCTTTTCTTCCTACAGGGTCAAGGGCAGAAGTCGGCTCATCGCAGATTAAAAGCTTCGGCTCATTGAGTAATGCCTGTGCTATTCCAAGTCTCTGCTTCATTCCTCTGGAGAAGCCCCGTATCCGGTGCTTCGACCCCTCCAGCCCAACCAGTCCCAGCATTTCCTGAATTCGGCTTTGAAGAACCGCACTCTTTTGTCCAGTTATCTCCCCACATAGCTTCAGGTATTCCTTCGCTGTCATATAACCATAGAATTCTGGGACATCGGGTAAATACCCAATGTATCTGTTGGTTTTTGTATTTCCGTATGCTACCTTCTGATTGCAGACCTTAATCTCACCGGAATCCGATTGCAGAAAGCCAAGTATCATTTTCATTGTCGTTGTCTTTCCGGCGCCGTTCTTGCCTAAAAATCCAAAGACGGTATTCTCTTCTACCGCGAAGCTGAGATCCTTAATGACCTCTAAGCTTCCAAAGCTTTTATTCACCCGGTTCAGTTCCAATATTGCCATTATTCCTCTCCCCTGCCGATCGTAAAATATAAGATAGGTCCGATAATCTGGAAGCATACTACGATAATGATCCAGATAATACGGTTGCCAAAACGGTAATTCCTATGCCTCAACACATGTACCAGAGCGCTTAGCATTAATATTAATTCAATTATTATAATTGGTATTAAAAATGGTAAATACTCCATTATCTCAGTTGTTGTCAATGCATTCATTTCCATTCCTCCCTTTCCATCATTATAAGCTATCTCTCTAATTTTCTCTTAATATGCTGGAAACGTTCCTCTCCCTCCAGACCCGCAAATGCTGGATTAGACAGGATACTGTTTCTCATATCCTTTCGAATGAGTTCCATCCTCCTTGGCGCATCAGTCTCCACATCTACATCAGTAAAATATCCCTCCAGCGCATCAAAGATACGACTGCCGTGCAGGTAAATCGTTTCCTTATCCAGCTTAAGGATTAGCTCGGAATAAGCCTCCAAGATATCGATCGCCTTCTCTTTATTTCCCTGATTGGCATAGGCCATTGCTCCACTCAGATAAATGTTGATCAGTACTGCCGGAGACAGCTCCTCAAGCTGGAACAACTGGCTCATGGTCAGAAAGATATGATAATATTCATCCATCCGTTGAGGTTGGTCCGCATACAATGTAAAATATTCCGGAACCGCACCCAGCATCGTCACCAGATTCACATAGGTATAACCCTGCAGATATTCGATGGCTTTCGCCCGGTCTCCCTTCATCTGATATGCCTTTACCAGAATGCTTTCCGGGCTCATCAGAGGCACAATCTGCTTCTCCATTAAATCAATTGCCTCCTGTGGCCTTCCCAGACTCATATGGCATACTGCCTGCATCTGAATGGACAGCTTTGCCAGATGGACTTCCTCACAGGACTTTTCAATCCTTATGAACAGCTCCAACACCGCCTCCAATATCTCCATCGTTCGTTCCTTCGACCCGGCAAGATTACAATGATTGAGCAGTAACGTACCGATCTGAAACTGTAGCTGCCAGCAGGAGAAATATTTTCTCAGGTAATCCTCGCATTCACCATACACCTTTTCAAAGGGCTCCTTAGTAAAGGATTGTGTCAATCGATAGCAAAGCTTTCTGATATCCTCCTTATTCATCTGTGGCTCATACCCCATCAACTGGTCTACCGTAATGCTAAAATATGAGGCAATGATCGGCAGCAATAGAATATCCGGATAACTCTGTTCGGACTCCCACTTTGATACTGCCGGTTTAGAAACTCCCAAATGATTCGCCAGCTCCTCCTGAGTAATTCCCCTCTCCTTCCTTTTTGCTGATATAATAGAACCGATCTTTATCTCCCTCATTTTTGCTCCCTTCTGTATTGCTATCATTTGCTATATTATCAGTTCCAATTCTTAACGCTATTGTAGATCATAATTGATAGCTTTACAACGGATTTACAGTTAACTATAGTTAATATTATTAACTCACAGTTAATGCCGATTGAATATTCCATAATGATAAGAAGCACAATTTTGAATTCACAATGTAAAAATAACCAGCAAAAAACCACCCCCGTAAATAACCGGCGCAAAATACCCGATCCTTTACCTGGGGTGGTTTTCCCATTCCCTATAGCGTTCTTATAAAGAAATCTTCAATCAAATCAAGCAGCTCCTGGCTCCAGAAATTTCCCTCATGAGGTGCTCCTTCGACTCGGATGATCTCCGTATGGACATCATTCGCACACAGCTTCTCCGCCATGATGGTGCATTGCTCATAAGGCACAATATCATCCTGATCTCCATGCATCAGCAAAAAGGGAGGATACTGCTTCCCGGGAATTACCTTCTCCACCGGATTCATCAATGCCATCCTCTCTCTTTGCTCCTCCTTCGTATCCCCAAAAAGTCGGATAAAGATAGAGGTTTCGCCATTCTCATCAAGCTCCGGTACCCCTTGATGAAAAAGCTTAAACATATCGGCAGGTCCGAAGCACTCCGCTACCGTTTTGACTGCATCAGAATATTCGCCGTATTCTTTTACCTTATAGAATGGATCATCTCCGGTCAAACCCACCAAAAGTGCAGTATTTCCACCGGATGACGTTCCCCATATTCCAATTCTCTCGGAATCAATACCATATTTGGCTGCATTTTTTCTTAAGCATCGGATGGCTGTCTTCACGTCCTGCAAAAAGGCAGGTGCCTTATGAAAATCCACCGACGATCGATGGGTCACCGAAGCAACCACATATCCTTTTCTGGCAAGGGCTCCAAGCTGCGGTAATTCATAACCCACATCAGGGAAGGTCCAAGCACTGCCTTGTACAAAGACAACGCAAGGAAATCTCTTATCTTCTCCTGCTGCCCACGGCAGCAAAAGCTCAAGCTTCAACTCAACCCCGGTTTCTACCGAGTAGGTTATCCCCCCAATCCATCGTGCCTGTCCGGTAAGCTCCGGATTGTTCTTAATTGATGTAAACCTTGCTAATTCACCCATCTTCCTTCTCCCTTCAATCCTTTTGTCAGAACCCTCCTGAATAATTCTAAGGGCGTCCCCTCTTCTTTTACCCCTTATCATAAAGGGCAAAGTGTAATTTCTTTTCTATATAATACATATCCACCCTATTATTGTATCATTATCATGCATTCCTGTATAGACGGCATCAAAGCAGAATGACAATATATACCTCGGTAATATTTCAGATGAAGAATTAGAAAGAGATCTCTAGAATCACAGGGTAACCTATATTGGGTGCATTATAAAACAGCCGGGCTTTTTGGCTCGGCTGTTTTACCTTAAACACATAAAAAGAAAGTTTTTATCAATTAATTCCTAGTAAGCGATATATTTCGGATATTGTCTGCTTCCGACAAGCCTCCTTGGCAAGCTCTCTTGCCTCCTCAAAGGAAGAGGAGCGAATAATATCCTTGGTATTCCATAAGGCTGAAGCGGACATACTGAATTCATCAAGGCCCATGCCTAAGAGAAGCTTTACCGCCTTCTCTTCACCGGCAAACTCACCGCACATACCTACCTTAATCGAGTGGTTATGTCCTGCCTCGATAACCCGCTTGATACTACGAAGTACCGCAGGATGGAAGGTGTTATACAGATGGGAAATTCTCTGATTTCCCCTATCCACCGCCAACAGGTATTGAGTTAAATCATTGGTACCGATACTGAAAAAATCTACCTCTGCTGCAAAATCCTCCACCATCAGAATGGAAGCAGGAGTCTCAATCATCATACCAACTGGGATCTCCTCAGAAAATTCAATATTCTGTAGCCGTAGTTCCTCCCTACACTCCTCAAGAATTGCCTTCGCCTGTCGTAGCTCTTCTAAGGATATGATCATCGGAAACATAATTCTTACTTCACCGTATACACTGGCTCTGAGAATCGCTTTCAGCTGAGTCTTAAATACCTCCTTAAGCTCCAGGGAAATTCGGATTGCCCTCCAGCCTAGGAAGGGGTTCTCCTCCTTCTCAAATTCATAGTAGGAGAGACCTTTATCTCCTCCGATGTCTAAGGTTCTTATGGTTAATTCCTTACCGCAGAGGCTTGCGGCTTCCTTATAAACCAAAAACTGCTCTTCCTCCGTCGGAAAATGGGTATTATCCATATACAGAAATTCGCTGCGGAACAGCCCAACACCGTCGATGCCATACTCGATTGCTTTCTTAACATCCTTAATCCCACCTACATTGGCACATAGCTGCACTTCCCTGCCGTCCCTGCTAATTGCCGGTAAGGTCTTGAGCTTTGACAGCTCTTCCTGTTTCCTTTTTTGTTCTTCTATTAACATACGATATTGCTTCATGGTAGCTTCGTCAGGATCAATTATAATTCTTCCCTCCTGTGCATCCATAATTACAATATCATCCTGCTTAACCTTATTAAGTATGCCCTCAACACCAACCAATGCAGGCAATCCAAGTCCCTTTGCAAGGATGGATACATGACTTGTGATTCCACCCTCTTCGGTGATAAAGCCCTTAATATGAGTCAGGTCTAAGGCCACGGTGTCGGAAGGAGTTAAATCCTTAGCAAACAGAATTACCTCTCCGGTGATGCCTTCGTAGGGATTACTCCTGACACCCTGAAGAAGGCACATCAGGCGAAAGCTTACATCCTTAATATCGGCAGCCCGCTCCCTCATATACTCATCCTCCATACTCTCGAAGATAAATATAAATTCTGCTGCCGTTGCCTCCAGCGCTGCTTCCGCACAAAGCTTATCGCCTTTTATTTTCGTAACGACGCCCTCATATAAGGAAATATCCTTCACCATCTCCAGATGAGCACCAAAGATTTCATTGGTAGTTGCAAGGCTCAACAGTTCCTGCTCAGCGAGAGCAACTGCTTCCTCGTATCGTTTGATCTGATTCTCGACATCTTGCTCGTGGATCATATCAAATACTTTCTTCAATTGGGGTTTCGCGGCGATAAAGGCACTGCCGATCGCGATTCCTCTTGACGCAGTCCTCTCAACATTAATAGCTAACATAGCCTGGCCTCCACTATTCACCTAATCCATCCTCGATCGCATTGATGATTGCCTGTAAGTCTTCCTGCTCTGTCTCTCCGTTACACTCTACTACTATTTCGGTGCCGCAACGGATTGCTGCACTCATCAGAATTAGGATACTCTTAGGATTAATCCTCTTCTCTCCTACTACAATAGCAATATCACTATTACACTTTGTACATAATTTCGCAAGTTCGCTTGCCGGTCTTGCATGAAGCCCGGAAGCATTTTTTACAGTTATTTTTTGACTTACCATAAAATCTCCAATCTGCTGCAGATCTTTCCATTCGGGCGGCAGCTCAAAAACCCGGAAGAACAAGGAGTTTGCGCGGGTGGGCAAACTTCGCGGTTCTTCCCGTGTGAATTATGCTTTTATATAATTCACACTATGATATCCCAAAATGCTCAAATAGGATTTTCTCTGCTTCGCTATTCCATAAGCCTTTATGGCGCTTACAGGAATCAGACAGCTTTGCAAATAAAGGATCCGTCTTACCCAATTCTTCAAAATCATCAATTGCCGTCAACGGTAGATTAATGTGCATATAATTCAACTTCTTGCCACCGGGAATATGGGGAAGGTTCAAAGTAGCCTCTGCAACACTGTCAATACCACCGATATGAGTTACCATTACTGCGGGTTCGATTAATTTTCTGGATGCAAGGTCAATCGCCTCCACCAAGTCATCGGTGTTACCACCGGTTGTTCCGATAATATGTGTACTGGTATAATGAACATTATATAGATTAATCTCTGCCTTAAACTGATTATCCGTCGGACCTGCAAAGAAGTTCATGCAGCCGTCAAAGGCTAATAATGCATCTCCCTGCTCTGCTACCTGGCGAATCGGAACATAGACAAATACATCATCATAGCCCAGACCCTCAGTCAGCTTCATCAGCTCCTCGAAGGGGTTCTCCATGGTCTGTGTATTCACATATATCAGCTCGACACCATGCTCTGCTGCCATCTCCTCAGAGATTACCTCTCTGGCTCTTGCAATTCTATCGTCACTGATATCGGTTACTACCAGTCTCTTTGGTTTGTTTTGGATGTATAGTCCATAGCTTACCGCGCCCAACCCCATAGGTCCGCAGCCTCCCATTACGAGGAGATTTCCTCCCGCCTTTACACCCATAGAATGATTGTAATTTTGCTTATTGGTATGATAATTGGCGTGATAGCCTCCGATGATACAGCTCATCGGCTCTCCGAGAGAAGCTTCGAAATAGCTCTCACCGTCATAATTAAGCAGACATCCCAGCTCCATAACCTCCTGAGGGATGATGCAATAGGTACAGGCTCCGCCGAAGAATTCATAGGAATAACCGGGAGAAGCCAGGCTTCCCTTATAATTCAGCGCCGGTTGAAGTGCGAATTTCTGTCCGGGTTTGAACTGGTCAGCCCATTTTGATCCTACCTTTACAATATCTCCGGCAAATTCATGCCCAATGATAATGGGATTGGTATCAATATTTTGAGGTGCACGTTTATGCTTCTTTCCCTGCTTTACCAATTTATAGGTGGACATACAGATACTGTCACTGACTACCTTCACTAATATCTCGTCCTCTTTAATCTCCGGTAACTCAAATTCTTCTAATCTTAAATCATCCATTCCATACATTCTGACTGCTTTTGTTTTCATATTAGCTCAACCTTCACTTCCTTTAATAAAGCATTTACCAGTTCCCGCTTCGGAGGCTTTGTTCCCTTGGTTGTGACTGCTCCCGCCGAAGCAGCGATGCCAAGCTTAGCACAATCCTCCAGGGGTAACCCCTGATTACAACCGAAGGATAGCGCTGCCACCATGGCGTCTCCGGCTCCGACGGTGGAGTGTGCTTCAACCTTAAGACCGGGGCATCGCAGTACCTTATCCTTCGTTATAAACAAGGCACCCATCTGACCTAAGGAAATTGAGATCATGCCAATTCCCTTCTCCAATAAGGATTGCCCCATACCGATCAGCTCTGCCTCATCCACGCGGTAATCCTTATGATAATATTCCTCTAGCTCATGACGATTGGGCTTAATAATATCCGGCCCTGCCTCCAGAGAATGAGTGAACAGCTCTCCGTCGGCGTCAACGAATACCTTTGCTCCCTTTTCTTTAAGCTTATAGGTTAAGGTTTGATAAACAGTCCTACTAATTCCGTTCGGAACGCTTCCGGCAAGGACAAAGAGCGCCTCCTTGTCCGCATAGCTTAACAGCTTCTGTGTTAATGCCTCCAGCTCTTCCTCCGTAACCTGCGGACCGGGCTCATTGAATTCCGTTACATTCGTATCCGATTCCACTACCTTCAGATTCGTTCTGACCTCGTTCTTAATCTCTACAAAATCAGATCGGATTCCTAAGTCCTGCAATACTTTCTTAATCAGAATACCGCCGCTGCCGCCAACAAAGCCGGTTGCGATAGTCTCACCGCCCAGCTCCTTAATCGTCTTAGATACATTGATTCCTTTTCCGCCGGCATCTATGATGACATTTTTAACACGGTTAAGTCCTCCTTGTACCATATGCTCCAGATCCACTGTTTTGTCGATCGCCGGATTCATCGTAACTGTAATTATCATTATTACCTCCATCATACAGCAGGAGACTAATATAGTTTCCTGCTGTGCCCTGTTCCGAGTTCATTTACTTCATTGATTTATTTCCCTGTGAATATGCAATAAATCTCATCCACACTACTGTGCAGCATATCCGCGACCGCTTCTTCTGTTGATAACTTGTTTGCGATGTTCGCCAGAATATCAAGATGCTCTTCACCCTTAGCGGCAATTCCAATCACAATACTAACCTTCTCATCATTCCAAAGCGTACCCTCCGGAAATACCATGACTGCGATCCCGGAGCTTATAATTTTACTCTTAGCGGCCTCCACTCCATGAGGAATGGCAATTTGGTTGCCGATATTTGTGGAGAAGGACTTCTCCCTCTCCAGCATGCCTTCGATATAACCGGCCTCCACATATCCACTGTCACATAACACCTGACCAATTTCGCGGATGACTGCTTCCTTCTCTTTTGCTTTACAGTTAATCAAGATATTCTTTCTCTGTAATAATTCCATCTGTCCGACCCTTTCTATCCAGTAAATCCTTATGTTAAGTATCCTATGTTCGGCTGTAACTACCTGATTGCATTCTATCTCTTGTTGCTTTCTTTTCTTTATCTGATTCCATTATAAGCTCATCCCTATTATAATATCAATTAATACAAATATGAGTTTGACACCATCCATTAGCGCCATTATTAAAGGTCTGCTATACTCGGTCCAGGTATTGACTGAAGTATCGTTTCAATTCCATCGCGATAAAGGTACGAATATTGTCCTTATCTCCGGTAAAAATGGTGTTCAGAAATTCATTGCTCTCCACCAGCTTACTGCTCAGATATCCCATGATACTCGTATTCTCCTCCAGATGGTCATCCTCCGGAATCAGCATGATTATCACTGCACGGATATTTTTAAAGTAAGGATCTAGAAACTTACCAAGCTCCTTTGTCAGACATACCGAAAAGCAAGGTCTCATAACACTCTTTGTCCGGCTATGGAGCAAAGCAAAATCATATTCCGGAATGATCTGTGAAGCGATTTTCTCCCTCCTCTTGATATCCTCCTGAAGCATCAACCGCTTCTCATTGTAGGAGGTGAGCCTCTCGGAGATAGCAACCAGCAGCTCATCAAAGGATATATGGCTGCTCACCTTCATACACTGGAATTCGTTGATAATATAGCGTATCTGGGTTACGGTGTAATTCACCTGCTCCAGCTGATTGGTGAAATCATTCTCCACCTTGATATTCTTGAGCGTTTTAGCATATACCCGGACCTTGGCCTCAATGCGTTCCAGATCATTTTCCAGAAGCAACGGGCTGACCCGCACCACATCGGCATCAATCTCATCCAGATTAATACTGGAAATCAGAAAATCCATTTTCCCAAGCTGCAAGGGAGTTAGATCCTCCTTGCCAAAGGTAACAAGCTCCGCACTATCCCCCAGGAAGCGCTTTAGCTTGGAATGCATGAGCCTGGAGATACCGATGCCGCTGGCGCAAACAATACCGATATCTACCCTGCGCTTTCTCTCCCGTTTATTCTCCAAACGAACGCAGGCAGCCCCGAAGTGCATCGCCAGAAAACCAATCTCCTCCTCGGGAACCGTGAAGCTGTAACGATCAGTAATTAGTCTTCCTACCCTCTCGCTCTTCTCATAAATACCCGGATAGGTTTCCTTAATTTGGTGCAGCAACGGATTCGTAATGATCATATTATTACGAATCCTGACAAAGGTCGGTTGCAGATGAGTTAGTAAGCCGGCAATAAATTCTTCATCCAGCTTAAGGTCATAAGCAATTTCCTCGTCATAAGCGTCGATCATATCATTAATGAAGCTTAAGATCTCCTGTCGTTCTCTCTGATTCTCAGTCTCAAGCTCATCTTCATCTATATATTGTAATTTAGAGCCCTTTATATGCAGCAGGATATAAGCAATTTCAATATCGGGAATGTCAATTTGAAATTCCTCCTCCAGCGAGCTTGCGATATGGCTAGCCAAATTATAATCATCGTTTTTTACCAGCTTTTCTAAGAGCTCATCATTCGGCTCGATAATCTCCTGCTGCAATATACGGTTTACAGCAATGGTTACATGCAAAATTAATCCGATATAAGAGTTCTCCGTTAATCTGGTCAGTCGTTTGTCCCGGATGCTCTGAAAACAAATCACAACCCGGTTCAAAATATCATTATTTAATAAGGAGTAGATATTCGGTCCTTCTTTATCCTTTAGAATATCGATAATGTTTCGTTCATTTTCCTCGGTAAAGCTTTTCATCAATTTGTTATCAGAGTTCTCATCCACGAACCTACGTACTGCCAGCCGGTAATCCTTCTCACTGCCCTCGAGGGCAACACCATAGCCCTGTCTACGGATGATGGAAAGGTTAAACTGCCGAAACCAAGTCTCCAGAGCTTCCATGTCATTGCTTATGGTGGCTTCACTTACATCAAAAATATTCGCATAATAATAAAGCTTCTTCGGAGTTCGGTCGCGAAGTATCTCCAGAATCAGGCGTTTCCTGCGAATTTCCTTATCACCGGAATCGACGGTATCCTCCGCCCGGAGCAGCTCAAATAGCTTCCGCTTATCCTCTTCCTCTCCCAGCAGCCATATACCAATGCCGGTTCTTGTCTGGAGTGCAATATGATATTGTTCCAAAGAAGAGCCGATGAATTCCAGCTCTCTTTGTACAGTTCTTTTACTAACCTTAATCTCATCCGCCAGCTTCTTCACGGATATGATCTGGTCTTCCTTTAATAATATCAATAATATTTGACGAAGACGCGGTGTAAAAATCATAATTTCCTCCATCCTGCCGTAAGCAGTTCTTAGTCTGAGGCAAGCCACACTACACACCTTGCCGGATTATAATATCAGAAGCATTTCAACGCACGAACAGCGGCAGTAACGCCGCTTTTCGTGCGAAAGATAATAGATTTATGCAGATTCCAAACTGTCATTATATTCCCCAATATAACGAAAGCTTAATTATTTTTTAGTTCCTCCACCAGCTGATCATATTCGGGTGCTGCCATGAAATTCGTAATCAGCACCAGCTGCGCACTTGGATTGCTCTTTGCCGCCCTTTCCTTCAATGCGGTATGAGTTACGATGATTTGTGAGTCTGCAGGGATAGAGGATACCGGAGTATGTATTACATTGATATTGCCAAGCCCTGCTTCGGCCAGCTTCTTCTTCAGAATGGTTGCACCCATAGCACTGGAGCCCATACCTGCGTCACAGGCAAATACGATGGTCTTAACCTCCTTCGTATCAACCTTAACATGAGTGGTAATACCCTTGGCTTCATTCTTCATCTGCTGAACCTTTGCCTTAGCTGCATCGATGTCCTCATCCTTACCGAAGATCTTCAATAAGGGAATCGCAACCACACAGGATACTGCAGCAGAGATTAATACACTTAAGAGAACAGCGATATGTCCTCCCTTAGGAATCATTGCTACAACTGCGATGATACTACCGGGAGATGCAGGTCCGATTAAACCACCGCCTAAAATAGTATTTGTCAATACACCACTCGCACCGCCGGCGATTACTGCTAAGATAAGGGCGGGATTTGCTAAAATGTAAGGGAAATAAATCTCATGGATACCACCAAAGAAATGAATTATGATAGCACCGGGAGCGGAGCTCTTGATCATACCTTTTCCTGCGATTATGCAAGCAAGTAAGATCCCAAGTCCGGGACCGGGATTCGCCTCCAACAGGAAGAAGATGGATTTACCAGCCTTATCAACCTGCTCCATTCCCAAGGGAGTTAAGATGCCATGATTCAATGCATTGTTTAAGAATAATACCTTCGCGGGCTCAATGAAGATGCTTGCCAGCGGAAGTAGCTTGTTGTCTACGAAGAAGCCTACACCGGCTTCCATTACGCTATTCAAAGCGGTAACAATCGGGCTGATTGCCTTCAAGGAAATAATAGTTAAAATCGCACCGATGATACCAAGAGAGAAGTTATTAACAAGCATTTCAAAGCCTGCTTTAATCTTACCCTCGAATAGCTTATCAAATTTCTTGATAATAAAAGCACTGAACGGTCCCATCAGCATTGCGCCCAAGAACATCGGGACGGAGGAGCCTACGATAAGACCCATCGTTGCAATCGCACCAATAATACCACCTCTGTGACCATAGATCACCTGACCGCCTGTATAAGCAATCAAAAGCGGAAGAAGTGTCTTAGCCATCGGATCCACTAATGCGGCAAGGCTTTCATTTGGAATCCAGCCTACCGAGATAAATAATGTAGTGATTACACCCCATGCAATAAATGCGCCTATGTTTGGTAATACCATACCGCTAAAGAATCTACCAAATGCTTGAATTTTTTCCTTCATAATTAATTCTACCCTCTCACTTCAAAAATAGATTGTTAGTTTGTATTTCTGAAGAATTGATTGGCCAATCATCTTCTTAAGATAATTTAATTATAATGGTAATATAAAAATGTTTCAATTTGAACAAATATTATTTTGTCGCTATCTGATAATGACATGATTAAAAAAAGGAAGGGGCTGTTTCAAAATGTATGGTATAATGCAGGAAAGGCCAACACGCATCCCTCACACACAGGTTGCCTGACATCTTATTGTTTTGTATGCCATTATCAAACAAAAAATGTTTGCTTCTGTCATA
>JAEZKL010000142.1 GCA_023415475.1 Bacillota bacterium
GTTCCAATCAGGAAGATCATGATATCATCACGGGTACAGATTGCGGTAGAAAGGGTACATTTCTCATTTTGTATCAAGGTCTGGGCATTGTTTAGCCATACGTCCGTACCATGGGACAGGCCGGAGATTCGAACCAGATCGGAGAAGGATTTTGGCTTCGTATCCTTTACCATCTGCATAACGAAATCCGTACCAAACTCCGGAATACCCAGACATCCCAGCTCACAACCGTCGATATCCTTCGGTGTAATGCCAAGGGCCTTAGTATCATGGAATAAGGATAGCACCTTCTCATCGTCCAGCCGAATCTTCTGCGCATTGAGTCCGGTCAGATCCTCCAGCATACGAATCATCGTAGGATCGTCGTGACCGAGAATATCCAGCTTTAATAAATTATGATCAATGGAATGATAATCAAAATGAGTGGTAATGGTCTTCGTCGTCATATCATTCGCCGGACGCTGTACGGGAGTAAAGGAATAGATATTCTCACCGTGTGGCAATACTACGATACCACCCGGATGCTGTCCGGTGGTTCTTCTGACACCAACGCAGCCATCTACAATACGATCAATTTCCACGTTTCTCTTATGTATACCACGTTCTTCATAATAGTTCTTAACGTAACCAAAGGCTGTCTTATCCGCCAAGGTACCGATCGTACCTGCACGGAAGGTGTGCCCTGTACCAAAGAGAACCTCTGTATAATCATGGGCCTTACTCTGATATTCACCGGAGAAGTTCAAGTCGATATCCGGCTCCTTATCACCGTAGAAGCCCAGGAAGGTCTCGAAGGGAATATCGTGCCCATCCTTTTCCAAAGGCTGTCCGCAAACCGGGCAATTGCGGTCTGGCATATCGCAACCGGAGCTGCCACCGTATTTCTTAACCTCTTCAGAATCAAAATCGGAATAATGACAGTTCAAACAGTAATAATGAGGTGCTAAAGGGTTAACCTCTGTGATACCGGCCATCGTTGCTACAAAAGAAGATCCTACGGAGCCACGGGAGCCTACCAGGTAACCATCCTCATTCGATTTCCATACCAGCTTCTGGGCGATGATATACATAACCGCGAAGCCATTATTGATAATTGACTTCAGCTCATGCTCCAGACGGGCCTCTACCGGTGCGGGTAGTGGATCTCCATACATGGAATGCGCTTTATCATAACAGATATTACGTAGATTTTCTTCGGAATTAGGCAATACCGGAGGACATTTATCCGGTCTTACCGGTGATATCTTCAAGATCCGGTCAGCAATCAGATTACTGTTCGTGATAACGACCTCTTCTGCCTTCGCTCTGCCTAAGTATGAGAATTCCTCAAGCATCTCTTCCGTGGTACGAAAATATAAGGCTGCCTGATCATCTGCATCCTTAAAACCTTTACCCGCAAGTATAATTCTGCGGTATACCTCATCCTCCGGATCCAGAAAATGAACGTCGCAGGTAGCCACAACCGGCTTATTATATTCTTCTCCCAGAGCGACTATCTTACGATTCAACTCCATCAAATCTTCCTTCGTATTGATGTCCTTATCATCACTTCGGTCGCTGCGAATTAAGAATTCGTTATTACAAAGAGGTTGAATCTCAAGATAATCATAGAAATCCACCAGTCTCGCGATCTGCTCGTGGGATTGTTTCGTCAACACTGCACGGAAGACCTCTCCTGCTTCACAGGCAGAACCAAGAATAATTCCCTCCCTGCATTCCATCAGAAGACTCTTCGGAATCTTCGGACGCTTGTTGTAATACTCGATATGGGATAAGGATACCATCTTATACAGATTAACTCTCCCCACATCATTTGCTGCCAGTATTATGGCATGGTAAGCAGGAAGCTTACGGATTGCTTCCGCACTCATCTTGCCGAGCTTATCAATCTCATCTACCTTATTTATCTCACGCGCTTTCAGCATTGTAACAAACTTTAGAAAAATCTCTGCTGTTGCTCCCGCATCGTCCACTGCCCGGTGATGATTCTCCAGAGAGATATTTAGAGCCTTCGCTACCACGTTTAATCGATGTCTGCTTAACTCCGGTAATAAAATACGGGATAAGCCAACGGTATCGATCACGGTATAATCCGTATCAATTCCCATTCTTGATGCATTCTTATTAATAAAGCCTACATCAAAGGATGCATTATGGGCCACCAGACTGCAGCCCTCGCAAAAAGCCAGGAACTCCGGCAGTATTACATCAATGGTCGGTGAATCAATGACCATATTATCATTAATCGATGTTAGCTGCTCGATCTCATAGGGAATCGGAATCTCCGGATTGACGAAGGTGCTGTAATGGTCGGTTATCACTCCCTGTATTACCTTCACCGCACCGATCTCAATAATTCGATCATTGGTCTGGCTGAAGCCTGTGGTCTCAATGTCAAATACTACAAAGGCATCATCAAGACTCTGACCCTTTGCATTTGTTACGACCTCCTTGAGGTCATCCACCAGATAGGCCTCCATCCCATAGATTACCTTGAAATTCTTCGCCCGCTTCTGTTCCTCTTCGTCTGCATAATCCTTCGGATTGATGGCATGACTGGCATCCGGAAAGGCCTGTACTACACCATGGTCCGTTATTGCAATGGCAGAATGACCCCATTTGAAGGCACGTTTTACCAGCTTCTTTACATCGACCACCGAGTCCATATC
>JAEZKL010000145.1 GCA_023415475.1 Bacillota bacterium
ATTCCAATATTAATATAGTTCTTTTTTTTGAAGGGAGATTAAAATCTCCCATTCCAATATTAATATAGTTCTTTTTTTTGAAGGGAGATTTATATGAAACAAGTAAATTTTGCAGCTACCGGAGACAAGGTAAGTGAACTCTGTCTCGGAGCCATGTTGATGGGAACTTCTGTAAACAAGGCAACAACATTTCAGATACTGGATCATTTTGTAGGCGAGGGTGGGAATTTTATTGATACGGCAAACTGCTATACCTGGTGGCTGGGAAATGGTGAATATATCGGTGGGGAAAGCGAGACTTACCTTGGTCTCTGGATGAAGGAACGAAAAAACCGTGATAAGATTTTTCTTGCTACCAAGGTAGGCGGAGGATTGAAGGATCTGGCTACTATCAGAGATCCCAATGGCGTAATAGATTGGGACCGGGTTCGCCGAGAATACGAAGGCTTATCCAGAACAGTGATTAAGAGAGAGGTAGAGAATAGTCTTCGCCGGCTGAAAACGGATTATATTGATCTATATTATACACATGTTTACGATTCTCTTACTCCGATTGAAGAGACTATGGAGACAATGAGTGAATTGATAAAGGAAGGAAAGGTTCGCTATCTTGGTGCCAGCAACTTGACAACCGAGCAGCTTACAAATGCCAATAGCCGTACACTAAATCATGGTCTTACTCCATATACTGCATTACAACAGGAATACTCCTATATTCACCCGAAGGAAGGAGCGAATACCGGTATTACCTCCCATGGTGATAAAGAAATGTTTGATTATGTAAGCAAGAATTCCATGGCATTCCTAGCATATTCGCCCCTGCTGAAGGGTATCTACACCAATAAGGAGAAGAGACACCAGTATTACAATTGGCATCTTTATGACAATCAGGAGAACGTAAGAAAGCTCACCTTGGTCGAAGAATTAGCAGCCAAATTAGACATTACCGGTAATCAATTGGTATTAGCATGGATGCTACGACAAAACCCTCAGATCATCCCGATCCTCGGCTTCAGTCGTCTGGAGCACTACCTGGAGGATATGAAGGCCATCACCATTGATCTGCCGGAGGATGTACTGGATTTATTAAACCAATAAAGACAATCACCTAACCTTTTATGATATAAACAGGAGAGCTTTCAAAGCTCTCCTGCCTCACTATGTTATTCAATTGGTATTTAAAATTCAGCCCTGCTCTTCTATCATAATTTATTTCTAAAATTGTCGATCCCATTATCCTCTTTTAAGCTTAAGCTTTGCAGAATTAGTAATCAGAATTCTTGAACCTACGCTCAGTACAATATTTATAATAAGGAAAAGCAACAAAAACCTTCGAGAGATATTATGTTCCTTCTGAAAGTATAACAATGCGAAAAATAAGATAATTCCTACTACATTAGCAGGTACTAGCTTAACAACCGGATGCCATCTATATTCCTCCGGCTCCGGGGTATATAACCGAAAAGAGAAATAGGTTAGCAGATAAATCGGAACCAGATATAATAAGAGTCCTGCATAGCTCCCCAGTGGATAGAAGTTTCCCGACACCTCACCAAATAACGGTGTGTAAAATCTCACATAATAAGCTACCAGATAAGAGATGATGATAATAGAGGCATCCATTAGGGCATGAAAAGATTTTAACATTTTCATTCTATCTTTCATCACATTAGCACCTTCTTTTCTAAACTAAGTCGACAGTTACACTCTTCTATATACTGATATACCAGAATATTCCAAACTTGTCAACCACATTAGCACAGGATGTGATGGGGTGTTTATATCATCAGAAGCTTTTGTATGCTGCGAATTCATCTCATAAAAAGGGGGTGTTTATACAAACACCCCCCAAATCATATATATTATTTTGAACCGAAGTGGGCTTACATCATACCCATTCCGCCGGCACCTGCAGGCATTGCAGGCTCATTGCTCTTAATGTTGGCAACCACAGACTCGGTTGTTAATAAAGTAGATGCAACGCTGGTAGCGTTCTGAAGAGCACTTCTTGTAACCTTAGTAGGATCAAGGATACCTGCCTCCACCATATCTACATAGGACTCAGCTAACACATCGAAACCAATTCCTGTATTGCTTTCCTTAACCTTGCTGATTACAACTGCTCCTTCCATACCGGCATTGTATACAATGCTGTATAAAGGAGACTCAAGAGCTTTAAGGATAATATTAGCACCGGTCTTCTCATCGCCGGTTAAGGACTCTGCAAATTTTGCAACCTCCTTAGATGCATGGATGTAAGCGGAACCACCACCAGCTACGATACCCTCTTCTACTGCTGCTCTGGTAGCTGCAAGAGCGTCTTCCATACGAAGCTTGTTTTCCTTCATCTCTGTCTCAGTAGCAGCACCAACGCGGATTACTGCAACACCACCGGCAAGCTTAGCAAGTCTTTCCTGTAACTTTTCTTTATCGAATTCAGAGGTAGTCTCTTCGATCTGAGCCTTAATCTGAGCGATTCTCTGATCGATATCATTCTTATCGCCTTCACCGTCAACGATGATGGTATTCTCCTTCTGAACCTTAACACTCTTAGCGCGACCTAACTGCTCTAAGGTTGCTTCCTTCAGATCAAGACCAAGTTCATCAGAGATTACGGTACCTCCGGTTAAAATAGCAATATCCTGAAGCATAGCCTTTCTTCTATCACCGTATCCGGGAGCCTTAACAGCAACTGCAGTGAAGGTTCCTCTTAATTTATTGAGAACTAAGGTCGTAAGAGCTTCACCCTCAACATCCTCAGCAATGATCAGTAATCTTGCACCGGTCTGTACAATCTGCTCAAGAACAGGTAAGATTTCCTGAATATTGGAGATCTTCTTATCGGTGATCAGGATATAAGGATTGTCTAAGTTTGCTTCCATCTTATCCATATCAGTGCACATATAAGCGGATACATATCCACGATCAAACTGCATACCTTCTACTAAGTCAAGCTCGGTCTTCATCGTCTTAGACTCTTCTATTGTGATAACACCGTCATTGGAAACCTTCTCCATAGCATCAGCAACTAACTGACCAACCTCATCATCGCCGGCAGAGATTGCTGCAACCCTTGCGATCTGCTCCTTACCCTTTAAGGTAGAGCTCATCTTTAAAATAGAATCTACTGCAATATCCGTAGCCTTCTTCATACCTTTTCTTAAGATAATCGGATTAGCGCCGGCTGCTAAGTTCTTAATTCCCTCGGATATCATAGCCTGAGCAAGAACAGTAGCGGTTGTG
The DNA here is from genome assembly GCA_023415475.1 of Bacillota bacterium. Lineage (GTDB taxonomy): Bacteria > Bacillota > Clostridia > Lachnospirales > Lachnospiraceae > Mobilitalea. The sequence continues at coordinate 3,244 of JAEZKL010000145.1, forward strand.
GTACCATCACCTGCTACATCATTAGTCTTGGTTGCAACTTCTTTAACAAGCTGTGCGCCCATATTCTCAAAAGGATCGTCTAATTCGATTTCCTTCGCAATGGTAACACCATCGTTTGTAATCAGAGGTGCTCCAAAGGATTTATCAAGAACAACATTTCTACCCTTAGGTCCAAGGGTAACCTTTACTGTATTTGCTAATTTATTTGCACCAATTTCAAGCGCTGCTCTGGCTTCTGCGCCATATTTAATTTCCTTTGCCATGGTAATATCTCTCCTTTTTCTTAGTCTTCTACGATTGCTACGATATCATTTTGCTTAACGATGATAAACTCTTCATCCTCAAGCTTCACTTCGGTTCCGGCATATTTAGAATAAATAACCTTATCACCAACCTTAACCTGCATCGTAATCTCTTTCCCGTCAACCATTCCTCCGGGCCCTACTGCGATTACCTGAGCCTGCTGCGGTTTTTCCTTAGCCTGACCGGGTAACACGATACCGGACTTTGTTGTCTCTTCAGCAACTAATTGCTTTAATACTACCTTATCTCCTAATGGTACAAGTTTCATTTTTTTTATTCCTCCTTTAAATATTAAATTCCGGCATTGCATCTGCAATGCATCCTTTTAGAGATTATTAGCACTCTATGACATTGAGTGCTAATCTGATTAATATATTAGTAAATTTGCCTTTATTATGCAACTTCATTTCCATTAAAAAATCGCAGCAAATTTAATAATTTCTCATGATTGCTCTTCTTTTCTATCTATATCTCATTTTTTCACATTATTATTACAGTTCAGCCATACAAATTTTTAATACGATAGGAAGAAGAAAGCTTGCTTTCGTCGGCATATCGTATTAAAAATTTGTAAGGCGCTCTGCCTAAGCGAGATGTAGCGTAGCGAAATCGAGCTTATGGCTGAACTGTTACCAGAGCCTAAAGAAAAAGTTATTACTCTTATCGTAATAACTTTTTACATCTCGTTATAATACTAATATTTCTACGTTATGTTAGCGCAATTATATAGCTAGTATATTCCATTTGGCGGATTATATACCATCCCGATTTGTTTAAAGAATGCTGTCCGTCTTCTGCATGGCTCTTGGCAATGCATCCTTTGCATTCTTCCAAGGCTCGTCTGCATAACGGTAATCAAACTTATTAATAAACCACTCCAAATCATCTCTGACACGTTTCATATTCTCCAGATATAATTCGTTGGTGATTTTTAAAAAGCTGTTCAGCTCTTCACCATTCAGAAATTCCGGTGCTGCACCGTACAAGGTCTTATAATGACCGGTACAAAAGCCCTTCGACTGCTTGAATTTCATACGAAATGCTTCCTCTGTATGATACAGGTGGAAGATAGTTTCGATATAACGGTTGAAGGTGTTGTCAATCTTGTCACAGACAAAGCAGGTCTGCTCCAATTCATTAAGGTAACTGACTACCTCGGATGAGGTTGCTTCTCCTTTTTTACGGAACAGGGAAGGAGAGGTCAACTTTACGCCAGTCCGAGTGTGTTTCTCGACATCCTTCACTACCTTATCTATATGAGTCTTAAGAATCAGTGCTAAGCCAAGACGATTCTGATTCTTATATAATTGCTCCAGATGCTTTTCACAAAAACCCAATCTTGATGTAGCTTCTCTGATATCATCTTCCATATAGCTTGGGCCCATCGTAAATTCAATTGCGTTCGTCTCCAGCTGCTTCCTCATAGTACAAAGCGGACATTCCGTATCCGATTCAAATGCATCATTTACAGGAATAGTATACAGTTTTTCCTTCAATGTTTTATCCTACCTTTTAATGAGATAAACTATCCTTAATTAATTCTTTAATATCCCTTGCCTTTTGTTTAATACGTTCATTCGCTTCCTTGGAAATCAATACTCTTGATACCCAACGGCTTGCTTCATCGAATCTTTGGACTTTTCTTGCCAACTCCGCCATAAGCAGGGTGATTGTAATTTCATCCATGCCGCACATTGGGAAGGTCTCTTTACTGAAAGCCTCCTCAAAGCCCACATATGCCTTCGCAATGAAATCTAACTCCTCCTGCTCCATCGCTACAATCAGCTTCTTATAATCCGGCGTATCCTTAGGTAGTGTCTCCGCTTTTCCCCTTAGTATCCATGCTATCTTAAGACAAGTATAGGCGCGCTCTGAGGTCTTTGACTTCTTTACTATAGAATTAACCAAGGCAAGCTTGTGTCTGGAAAGTGCATCATCATAAGTAAATATACCACCGGTTTCCTTAATACCCTTAAAGGATGCTGAGATATTCGCCTTAATCAAACCGGCCTGTGAATTGGTAACGTAACTAAAGAAGCGGTTCAGGGCTGCAAAACCACAATGAGGGCATACAATTGCATCATATTTCAAAGGATCCATAAATTGATACACCGGTCTCAGATCCGCATCCAGATTTAGAAGCTTAACCTTACCGGATTTAACCATCTTGGTTTTAAACTCGCTATCACATACGGGACAAGCAAAGGTCTTGTCAAATATAGTATCTTCTTCTGAAAATGATGGCTTCTCTTCTGTTGAGACCTTACGCTCCGTATCCTTTTCTTTCTCATCATAAATATCCATTCCGGTCAGATTATTAAGTCCAAAGGCTTCTAATCCAGAAAATAAATTTGCCAATGTTATTTCCCCCATTTCTTTTGTTTATTCTAATTTGTTTTATTCGGGCTTGTATGAACTCTTTAGTGATACAATACGATTAAATACCGGCTTCTCCTGTGTAGAATCCTTGCTGTCCAGGCAGAAGAAACCTTGTCTCAGGAACTGGAAGCTGTCAGGAGCTTTCGCGCCTGCAATATTAGGTTCAATATAACAATTATTTAATACTGTGATTGAGTTGGGATTCAAGTTAAGACTGCCATCTTCGTTATAAACGCCCTTCGCTTCGTCCACAATGTTCTCATAAAGACGAACCTCTGCCTTCACTGCCGTATCTGCAGCTACCCAGTGGATGGTTCCCTTCACTTTTCTCGCATTGAAACCGGAACCACTCTTTGTCTCAGGATCATAGGTACAATGGATCTCGGTTATGTTCCCGGCATCATCTGTTACATACTCCTGACAGGTCACAAAGTATGCATTCATCAATCGAACCTCGTTACCTGGGAATAGGCGGAAGTATTTCTTCGGAGGCTCGATCATAAAATCGTCTCTCTCTATATACAGTACTCGTCCAAAAGGAACCTGCCTGTTACCCATCTCCTCATTCTCTTGATTATTTGGTGCATCCAAATATTCTATCTGTCCCTCAGGATAATTGGTAATAATCAGCTTGATTGGGTCAAGAACAGCCATAATTCTCGGTCGCTTCAGCTTAAGATCTTCACGGATACAATACTCCAGCATAGCATAATCAACGGAACTCTGACTCTTGGATACGCCACAAAGCTCCATGAACATCCGAATAGACTCCGGTGTAAAGCCTCTTCTTCTAAGCGCGCTTATGGATACCAGTCTGGGATCATCCCAGCCATCCACGATGCCTTCTTCTACCAGCTTCTTGATATAACGTTTACCGGTGATAACGTTGGTTAGGTACATTTTAGCAAATTCTATCTGCTTTGGAGGTAATTCATATTCCAGTTCTCTAACAACCCAGTCGTACAGAGGACGATGATCCTCAAATTCCAAGGTGCAGATGGAGTGTGTTACATTTTCTATCGCATCCTCAATCGGATGGGCGAAATCATACATCGGGTAGATACACCATTTATCACCAGTATTATGATGGCTGATTTTTGCTACACGGTAGATTACGGGATCTCTCATATTAATATTCGGTGATGCCATATCAATCTTAGCACGAAGTACTCTGGAGCCGTCTTCAAACTTACCAGCCTTCATATCTTCGAACAACTGAAGATTCTCTTCTATACTTCGGTCACGATAAGGACTGTTCTTGCCGGGCTCAGTCAAAGTACCACGATACTCCCTGATCTGTTCTGCTGTGAGATCACATACAAAAGCCTTACCCATCTTAATCAGTTTAACTGCCGCTTCATACATCTGATCAAAATAATCAGAAGCAAAAAACAGACGATCCTCAAAATCGCCGCCAATCCACTTAACATCTTCTATAATCGAATCAACAAACTCTGTCTTCTCTTTGGTCGGATTGGTATCATCAAAACGAAGATTGAACTTACCACCATATTTTTTAGCCAATCCATAATTTAAAATAATAGATTTCGCATGTCCGATGTGAAGATATCCGTTCGGTTCAGGAGGAAATCTGGTTACAATATTTTTAACCTTACCCTCTTCCAGATCCTTTTCAATAATCATCTCGATAAAATTCTTGGAAACCACCTCTTTTTCCGGCGCTTCCAACTTATTCTCCTCTATTATGTCTTTGCTATCCATGAAATACCTCCTGGTATACAATCTTTATTTTTCATATGTCATTATTAGCCCATTTTCCTTATATATATACAGATATGTTATATAATAACACAATTTTTCATAAGATAAAAGCATGAAATTAAGATAAATGAATTCAAAAAGTTTGCTACTTCATAAACCGGAAGAAGCACGCTCGCGAACTATCGATTGTCATGACTAAAAAAGAGGTTGCCCTTTTAGCGAACAACCCCTAATCATTCTTATATTATGTAATTACTTGGTACGGTAGAAAATATGATCATCAATGATCTTATATTCGGAATACTTCTTCTTGATACTACTTGCACTTCTCTTATTCTGGAAGCACAGATAGCTGCCGATATTATTATTTCCTGTCAGCGCAGCTTTTGCAGCTTTAATTGCTTTGTCTAATGCTTTCTTTTGCGCCTCCGGGTTAGAACCGGTAAATTTGCGGCTATCATAAAGCTTTAATGCCTTATCCATCATACTCACACCGGATTTATTCTTAATCGTTACTGCGAACTGTACGGACCATTTATCATCGTAAATAACTTCCTTAACCGTGTTCACATGCCAGTAAGCATCGCTCTTCGCTCTGTTCAATACAACATTGGCTACCGCCAGCATACCTTTATAATTTTGATTGCCTGCCTCTGAAAAAATCAGACAAGATAATAATCGTAAATCACTTTCGGAATAAGAAGGTTTCTCCTCAGCTTCTTCCTTCTCCTCTTCCTCAACTTCCTCTACTGCTGCTTCAGTCTTTTCCTCCGGGCTAGGTGCTTCATAAGAAAGCTCACCTTGTTCATCAATGTAATAGCCTTCCTGCAACAGAAGATCTATGTTCTCATCCGTCGGATCCAATACATTCTGTGTAGATGCATCCGTTGTCTGACCTCCGGTACTGTTATCCGTAGCTAATGTATCGTTGATCGCTTCTGTTGTACTTTGAGTTGTTGTTGCTGTTGTTCCGTCCAATTCGGATGCATAAGCGGTAGCACCGAAGCTGAAGGTAATTAGCAAGGCTGCAATTATCGTAGTCAGAAGTTTTCTGCTTAATGTCATAATTATCTCCTTAAATGTTACATTTTTAGGATATTTAATACAAGTCTGTTAACAATTACTTAATAATTATAACATAAATATTTAAAAAATCAACCCCTGAATTTCTTCAATAGTTCAGACATACAAATATCACCACGATAGGAATTCCAATCGTGGTGATATTTGTATGGCGTTCTGCCTAAGCGAGATGAAGCGAAGAGCCAAATCGCTTATGGCTGAACTGTTATGATTTATCTAATTCGCTTCCAGCTCTGCATTCTCACTACGATACTTCGCCAACAGCAGATCCAGCATACGTCCATAGCTTTTTACACCATCCGTCTGGGCATTTGCTTTGAGGTAGGTGTCATTGATTTTATTGGAGACCGTACTGACTACGGTATCCTCATATTGCAGCCAATACTCGGAATTCGCACGGATATCCTTGACGACACCGTCGCTATATTCTTTTCTGATCTCAAAATACAGCTCCGGACTCTGGTCATATAAAGCATTGCCGGCAATGATAAGTGCCAGCATGGTACTGCTGTACTTCAGGTCCACGCTCTCAGACTTCATACCGGCCAGATATGCAATATAGTTTGCTTCATCCTCTCTCATAAACCCTCTTTGGTGAGCCTGCTCATGTAGCATAGTAACCGGAATGGAATAATCCGGTACGTCTACATTCACGTTTGCTTCCATAGTAAAGGGAAAGAAGATTCCTGTTATCTCCGTCTGAGACATCAGCTTAGACAGAAGGATGGGCTTTGGCGCGCCATAAGCTCCTCCCAGTACCGGATAATCCTTGGCAAGAAGCTGATAGGCTTCCCCCGCATATTTCGCCAGGGCTGTATCACTCACCGATAGCTTGAAAACACCCTGATCATCGGTTGCCGTTGCTTGTGCTCTTAATTCATTTGCCTCGAGCATCAGGCTCCGCGTTAATTCAAATAGCTCCTCCACTGAAGATCCTGTTATCTCCAGATTGGAATAGGAGGTAAAGGGATAACGATAATAATTTAATCCGGTTAGTATAGTAAATAGAAACAGTAGGATACTAGCCGTACACAACATATTGAGTATACCTTTTATCCATCTGTCTCCCCTATCCTTCTTGTCCAAAATCATGCGTAGGACAAAACGAAGCAATAGTACAAGGATTACGAGCGGCAGAAGGATCACCAGAAGCTCGGCAACAGAAAAAGGAAACAGACCGGTGATGAAGGAGATAAGCTGAGATATCCATTTATATATATGCTTCGCATAGATCTGCTCAGAGAAGTAGCTGCTTTCCCTGGCCAATAAGATTAATAACCAGGAAATCGGTGCCAATAATAATAGAAAGATACGCTTATAGTTCAGAAACTTCTTCACCTGGTGGACCCCCGTATTCTAGTACGTTTATAATATGTCACTATAATAGTAACATGGAACCGCACTTACCGCAACAGCGTGCATAAGGAAAACCCAGAAAACTATTTCCAATTAAGCGATTTATACAAAAAACTTACACTATGACCATAGGAGCAAGTCTTAAAAAATAGTTATTGCAATTATGATATATTGATAAAATTAATTTGTAATTAACCAAGAGCTGCCTCTGAAGGTTTGTTGATAAGAAAAAAAGGACCATATGTAGCTCGCACAGGTACCTTACCGGTGCAGTATGGGCTTCATATCGTCCTTATCACTTAATTACAGTATTTATACTGTTTCGTTGTTGTGTGAACTCAAGGCTTCACTCGAGAAGTATGTTTTACGACAGGCTACCTTGAACTAGAACTTCGGAACAACAGCACCTTTATAAGTATCATTAATGTATTGCTTAACCGTATCACTCTGTAATGCCTTGATTAATGCCACGATGTCTGCTCTCTCCTCGTCGCCTGCATTTACCGCAATAATATTACCATAGGTTTCTGCAGCGATAGAGTCCTTATCCTCAAATGCGATTGCGTCATTTGCCACGTTTAACCCAGCCTGGATTGCATAGTTTCCGTTGATAACTGCCATATCAACATCCTGTAAGGAACGAGCCAGCTGAGCTGCTTCAATTTCAACAATATCAATATTCTTCGGGTTTTCAACAACATCATTCTTGGTTGCATTCAGACCTACATTCGCTGTTAACTTAATTAAGCCCTGTGCCTCCAGTAATAATAATGCTCTTGCCTCATTGGTAGCATCGTTGGGAACCGCAATCTGTGCGCCTTCTGCTAAGGCATCAAAGGTAGCGGTCTTTCCGGGATATACACCGAAGGGTTCATAATGGATAATACCAGCGGATACGATATCCGTCTTATTCTCGGTGTTAAATTGATCAAGATAAGGCTTATGCTGGAAGTAATTCGCGTCCAGGTCCTTACTGTCAAGTGCTAAGTTAGGCTGCACATAATCAGCATATTCTACTATTTCAAGTTCATAGCCTGCTGCTTCCAGAGCGGGTCTTGCCTGTTCCAGTATTTCTGCATGGGGTGTGGAGCTGGCTCCGACAACAATTTTCTTGTCTGCTCCATCTTTCTTGGCGCATCCGGTAAAAACAACAGTAAGTAATGTAAGTACAACTAAAATTGATACGATCTTCTTCATAAAATCAATCCTCCATTTTTTATTATTTTATTATGATATTCTTTTATCTGCACGGTTCATCCATTTAAATCCTGCTTCCTGAATAACCTGCACAATTAAGACCAGTATATCTACGGTGACCAGCATAATCTCCGTCTCATAACGGTAATAACCGTATCGGATCGCTATATCGCCAAGACCACCACCGCCGACAAAGCCGCTCATAGCGGAATAGCTTAATATTGTTGTGACTGCAATTGCACCGCCCACGATCAGAGAAGGCATAGCTTCGGGAATAAGAACTTTATAGATAATCTGTAATGGGGTTGCCCCCATAGACTGGGCCGCCTCGATGACTCCCTTATCCACTTCCTTTAATGATGATTCCACAAGTCTTGCGATATAGGGAGCCGATGCGATTATCAAGGGAACGACAACTGCGGTTGAACCAATGGTGGTTCCGATTAACAATCTGGTAAAGGGCATTACCGTAATCAATAGAATAACAAAAGGTACGGAACGGACTAAATTTACAATGATACCAAGTACCTTATTCAGTGCTACAAAGGGAGCAATTCCTTCTTTATCTGTTACAACCAATAATATTCCCAGAGGTAAACCGATCAGATAAGCAACGAGGGAAGAGAAAAAGGTCATATATAAGGTTTCCAGAATTCCTACGCCTAGCATCTTTATTACTGCTTCACTCCACATGCTATCTCACCTCCTCATAAGGAATTTGATGGGTTTTTAAGTAATTAATAATTTTATTATATCCGTTTTCCTCATCCGGCAGCTGGATAACCATCTGCCCGAAGGCTTTTCCGTCGATATCCTTGGTATCTGCAAAAAGAATATTTACCGGGGTCTTACTCTCCAATACCATATTCGAGATTACCGGTTCAAAGGAGGACTTTCCGTCAAATATGATACGGCATTTACGTTCTCCGATATAATTATCAATATGTGTCTCCCCTGAGAATACCAGCTGCCTTGCAATCTTTGACTTCGGTCTTACAAAGACCTCCTCTACATCTCCGACCTCTGCAATATGGCTCTGGTCAATGATCGCTACCCGGTTGCAGATCTCTTCAATAACAGTCATCTCGTGAGTAATCACGATTACCGTAATTCCCAGCTTCTGATTAATCTCCTTCAAGAGATTTAAGATAGAACGGGTCGTCGTCGGATCCAGCGCACTGGTGGCTTCATCACAAAGCAGCACCTTCGGATTGGTTGCCAATGCCCTGGCAATCGCAATTCTCTGCTTCTGTCCGCCGGACAGCTGTGCCGGGTAAGCTTTCGCTTTATCCGAAAGTCCTACGATTTCCAAAAGCTCCTTGGCTCTTGTTTTCGCTTGCTTTAAGGGTACTCCCGCCAGTTCCAGAGGAAAGCAGATATTCTGAAGCGCATTACGCTGCATTAGCAGATTGAACTGCTGAAAAATCATTCCCATGGACTGTCTGGCCTTCAGCAGATCTCTCTCTGCTAAACCACCAAGATCAGAACCGTCAAATATCACCTTGCCGCTGGTCGGCCGCTCCAGAAAATTGATACATCGAACCAGAGTACTCTTACCGGCGCCGCTGAGACCAATAATACCAAAGATTTCACCTTCCAGTATGGTAAGATTGATATCCTCCAGAGCTTTAACTTCATTGTTCTTACTTGTAAAAATCTTACCTAATCCAATTAGCTCTACGATAGGTTTTTGATTGATCAAAACTCCCACCTCCATGTGTTATTATCTTGTATAAACCTTATTTCTAATACATTACATTCCATTTTATCAGTTTTATACTTCGCAGTGTTAAAATATTACTTAAAAAAAACAGGAGAGCCAGATAAGCTTCCTGTTTTGTCCTTCATTCTATTCGGGAGAGAAGATTTTAATCTTTTCTTCGCACATGAAAACATCACATTCACCTATCTCGTAAATATGTCATCACCGGCATGCCGCACATACCACACATATTAAAGCACATAGTACGTAATGATGTTTTCATTCTATTCCTCCCAATCATTAAAGTCCGATTGTTCATATTCTCACAATTGCTATAAATCCTACATAAATGATATAATATGATATATATTTATGTTGGGGTTAGTATACATGATAGGAAGATTGTTGTCAACGCATTTTTTAAAATTTATAAACAATATAATTCAGCTCCGAAATATGCCATTACGGCATTATTAGCTTTTGATCATCCCAATAAACTAATAATATCCAATGCATATCCTGATACAATTCCACCAAAAAAAACAAAGGATACATAAAGAATTATGGCTCGCTTCTTCATAAAGGTAGCAAGTCCGGCAATGACCCAGGCACTGGTTGCAGAGCCTGTTATTATGAAGGCAAGCATCGCTCCTTCACTGGCACCACTTTCCATCAGAGACTGAATAATCGGTATTCCGGAATTCGTCGTAATGTATAGAGGCAATCCAATAAGGGAGGCTAAGGGAACTGCATAAAAGGCTCTCTGCCCAAACAGCAAGGTGACGACAGAGGTCGGAATAAAGTAGTTTATTATAAAACCGATTGCGATAAAGATAACGTAAAATAACAGTATCTGCTTAATCCCTAATTGGAATATCCCTTGAAAGAATTCCTTGAGCTTTAATTTCTTCAACCAATTTGTCTTATGTATTGGCTGGCTTATGGCTTTCTGATCACCGCCTTCAATCACTGATACCTCCGAATGCTCCTCAATGGCATTCCTGCTCTGATTGTCAGGGCTGCAAGCACAAGAAGCTTCGACTGCTACTCCTGACTGCATGCCCGTATTTTTCATCTCCCTACCAAGGTAACGGCTTTGGTTTTTAAGGAAATCCGTCTTTTTCTCAATCAGGTTCGTAATAAAGCCCGAGGCAATACCAATGACAAGAGAAGCCACTGTTAAAGCAATAGCAAAGCGCAGATTGATCACACCGGAAATAAAAACAAAGCCATCAGGACTCATTAGCGGAGAAGAAGTTAAAAATGCCATAATCGGTCCCCAAGGCAAGGCAGTAGTCAGCATACCGATTAGTACTGCTGTGGTTCCGCAAGCACATAAGGGTGTAAAGGCACCAAAGAGAACGCTCGCAATAATGGATACCTTCTCCCGCTTAAATAAAATCCTCGTCAGCTTTTCAGAATTCACATAGGTTCGAAGTCCGACCGCTATTAAGATTGATATTATCAGTATCTTCCAATTGTGCATCAACGATATTCCAACCGCCTGAACGGTCTGTATAAGTAGTTCATATACATAATTCCATACTGCATTCATCGTAAATCCTCCTTATATTCTCTTATTAACAACATTTTCAATAGCCTGATTTCATTAACTCGATTTTAGCTGCTATATTATTCAATTTACTCAATACTAATAGCGTCTGCATTATATCGTATATCGTAAATATACGATATAATGCAGTAAAAAATAAAACACCTCCTACAACAAATCTTTTTTGACTTGCTCAATAAATTGCTCCAGAACCTCCTGATTCAAGAAATAGCAGCTCCATAGCTCTCTCTTCTCCTTACGGATCAGATTGGCCTTCTCAAGACAGGCAAGATGCTGTGATACAGTAGATTGCGCCAAACCTGTAAATTTTACAACATCACCGACACTCACTCCATTTTCAAAAAATTCAAACCGGTCACAGCAGGTAGCGATGGACTTTTCTTTCAAAGCCTTGATTAATTGATACCTGGTCTTATTGCTTAGTGCTGCACAAATGAGCTCGATATCCACGAGAATATCCTCCCTTCTTATCTTTGATTATACAATTGCTAATATCTGCTATTACTATATCGTAATCTTACGATATAGTCAATACTTATTTTTAGTTTTCGTTATTTTTTTGCAAGGATTCATAAAAATTGGATTGACAAGTATATCCCCTGCATAAATCATACTTTCATATATTATGAATGATAGGAGGCCTATGAACAAGTGAATCAATTATTAAATTTGTAAATAATAAGGCCGATATCAACATAATGATGTTAATACCGGCTCTTATTCAATCCTTAGAATGGTCACGAAACATACTTTCTATATTAGATCAATAGCTTCATAAGCAATTAAAATTCTTCAGATAGCGCATGTTCTTAATCACAAGCTCACCCTTCCACCAACTCTTTGCGATTGCCCATTCCTCGGGGTATGCTTCCCAACTCCAGGTCACGTCCCAGATACCCTCCCTGTTGCGATTATTCTTAATGAATTCACATTCAAAGGCTGCAATCTCCTTGTTATTCGCACAGAAGATACTATCCGGTGTTTTAAAGAACTGGGAGGGCTTGCAGACATAGGAGGTTGCCCAGATGGAAGTATCCTTCGTAATCGCTTCTTGAACCAGTACCACCAGCTTCTGTCTCATTACTTCCAGATCGATGACGTCAGTTACATTTGCCTGCTCCAGGTATTCCAGGAGAGCAATGAAGCAATTCAAGGTATGCATATCTATCTCCTGCGCTAGAAGCAGATAAGCCATTGCTTCCTTAGCGATACGGGCACATCCTTCGAACAGCTTCGTCTGCCTCTCACCATAGCATAAGCCGAAGCCGGCAAGACCTACTGTCGGATTGTATTTGTTATGACCGGAATATGTGTGTCCAACCTCCCACCAGGACGCATGGGGATAGTCATTGTTACTTGGAATATTACTTGACCAGAGCTCCCCCTCCATGTCCTTACCGCTGGCAAGATAGCGTAATATCCCCTGGATAATTGGATGTTCCCGGTCTGTGAAACCTATCTCCCTTACTATTTCAATTGCATGAAACACCTGAATCGGAGCTGAATCGGGATTCCAGGAATCCGCCTCCAGCGCATGCCCAAAGCCTCCATCCTCGTTCTGATAGGCTAATAAGCAATTCACCACCGCCTCCTTACTTCCCCCCTCAAAATGGTACTGCCAGCGGGCTAGCTCCAGTGGTCTCGCATTACGATACATCCATTTACGCACTTTCTCATATAGAGTATTTTCCATCATAGCTTTCCCTTCCCCTTTCCATCAAAATCATCTTCTTAAAATCCCTGTACTTATCCGATTATTTATCGTTTCTCATACTGATTAATATCTTACTTTATTGACCATTATCATATATCTATGGGTTAATCTTAATTAAGGCTTTTCTTTATAACTCCCTTGTTTTATAACGCCTTCGTCTTATTACTCTTTTACTTTATTACTCTTTTGTTTTATTACTCCTTCGTTTTATTACTCCTTCGTCTTATTCGGCTTCTCTGTGCTATCCTTCTCTAAAACTATGAGCTTCTCTCTGTCCTGCTTACGAAGTCTCTTGACCGCTTCCTCGTAGGAGATATCAATCATATCCCAAATCAGCCTTTCATCCAAACCTCTGTCTAAGTATACCGTGTTCTTATAGGGTTTTTGACGATCCGGGCAATGGTAGCCGACGATGACCACCCCCGGATAGCTTCTTCGATAAAAATCCGACAATACCGGCTCGCACCTCAGTGTGAGCTTTCCTTCCGGGTACCATTCTAAGAAAATCCGATTACCTACTTTATAGCAGATTGGAAAAGGTCCAAAGGGAGTCTCCGCAAAGGCACCGATTTTGGCCATGCAGTAATTATTAATATCCTCGTAGGTCATAAGCTTCTCCTTTCAAGAAGACCATTGCAACCTGCTTATCTGTGGATCTGCAATTGTCTATACCCCAATTATATAAAATGAACATGACGCAAGTATGTCATGTTCATTCATAATGCCTTAAAATATTTTCAGCTATCTTCTTTATCTCCTGCTTAAGCCCCTTCGGATAGACGACCTCAACCTTATCACCAAAGCTTAAGATCCAACTAATCATATAATCTTTATTCGCAAAGCCTGTCCGAAATAAAAGCCTGCCATCCTCCTGCGTGGTAAAGCACTCCATACCATATTCGTCAATGAGGCGGTATTTGACACCGGCATCGAAAAGCAGGGTGATCGAAAGCTCTTCTCCAAAATATCGGTCAAAATCCTTATCCTCGTCACTGATTGCCCTCTGTTGAAATACTTCCTCAGTGTCCTTCAGCTCCCATAACCTGTTCAGCTTGAACAATCGAAAATCCTGTCGTTCCAGGCAATAGCCGAATACATACCAGCCTGCCCATTGAAAGGTCAGAAAATAAGGCTCAATCCTTCTCAGACTGTCACCCTTGTTGCTGTAATACCGGAAGCTGATCAGCCTATTATTCAGAATTGCATCCTTTATTAAGGCTATCTTTCCGGTAAGCTCACTCTTATAATGGGAAGAGAGATTTATTATGATGCTATCCCGTATCGATACCACATTCTCCTTCTTAAGGAAGAATTTATTCAGCAGCTGTTCTGCTCCGACCTGCGGGGTTATACTGTCCATTCCCCTAAGTGCAGCCACCACATGCTCCATCTCCTGATAGGTCAGAACGCTCTTATCGATTCGATAGCCATCCGCTATGTAGATTCCACCGTTCCCTCCCTGTGTCGTTATTACCGGAATTCCCGCCTTACATAAATCCTCAATATCACGATTGATGGTTCTACGCGACACCTCAAATTTCTCAGCGAGATAGGGTGCGGTGACCTTCTCCTTCTGCAGCAATATCATGACAATACCTAACAAACGGTCTATCTTCATAATCCCCCCCATATGCCGCATTACGGCATCTCCACGCTAATTTACTGTATCGATGCTACCGATCAAAATCGGTGATTTCGGGTCATGCCTCTCACAATTCTTGATTATGGAGGCCTCGCTGTGATTGGCATAGCAATAGACACATCCGTTCCTGCAGGTATTATAAGCGCCGATATCTACGCTCTGGATACAGCCACAGCCAATCCGCTGGCGCTTATCCTTCTTCACCGTAATAGAATGTCCACAGACCCGTTCCATGACCTCCTTATCAATACATGCGGCAGGCTTGATTCCGTCCACCGACAGATTGATGGTCTCACAACAGGCTCGTAGCTCAATGTGATACGGCTTTGCAAGCTGTACCAGCTCTGATGCCATACGATGCATCTCTTCGGCTGCTATTTCCATTACCACATGCTCCTTTACCCTCTTACTAAGCTTGCTGTATAAATCCACAAAACTAATGGTGCAGATTTCCGTATATCCGTCAAGCTCGCGGCATAGATAAGCAAACTGCTGCCTGTGATAATCCATGGTATAGGTTTCGTTCAAAATAATCGGATCATATCTCCATAAAACTCTATGCTTGCCAAGCCGATCGGACAATTGACGAAAGGTAGCAAGTATATCCGATTTATCTCTCAGATTCGGCTCTATTTCCTTACCGTAAGGTGTCAGCGTGAATTGAAAATAATAGGAATACCCCATCCGGTCCAGTTGTTCAAGCTGGTCCATCATAGGATCGGGATCCTTCGTCCAGAATACGATACCATCAATATTTTCTACCGACAAATCAACTCTGCACACCTGAGCATGATTCATCGGATTACGATACAAAGCATAGCCTTCCTTCAGTCTATTGAAAAACCATTCCGAATAATAACCGGGCAGATCCGTTCTACGGGATGCTGATAATATCATGGGAGCCTCCATCCTTATGTATCATTATGTTTATTTATATCTAGTCTTAAAAACAATTCTCTTAGATTATATTGCCTCTCTTTTAATCCACTGGGTCATTCCCGCACCGCTCTTGTCGTTCGGGCGTTCCTCAAAACCGAATTTCTTGTAGAAGTCTTCCTTACCCTTTGCCGCCATGAGACAGATATGGCTTACTTCACCCTGAGCCATTCTATTTTTGATATAATTCATTACCGACTGCATTAATGCTCTACCAATCCCCTGACCTTGATATTCGGGATGCACCACAACATCGAGAATCAGCGCTACACAGCCCCCATCGGTTAATACTCTGGACATACCGACAGTCCTCTCACCGTCCTTTGCCGCAATGACAAAATCACTTCTACTAAGGCCTGCCTGCGCCTGCTTCTCCGGTATCATGCCCCATCCGGCTGAGTCACGCAGGTTGTTATAATCGGTTACATTTAAATCATGATCATATCTAATATTCAAACCCATATTATCACCCGCTCTGTCTTTCACATTTCCCATTAAATTGCTGATGTTATCTTCAAAGTTTTTTACTATTTCTATATTCTATCAGAAGAAAATTCAATGTACAATATAACTTCCAAATTTAGTGGAAATCCATGGACGAATATACTATAATACTAGATAATTATTTCGGTAATGCTCCGATAGAATATGAGATTAGCCGGATAAAGCATCAATTACTTAATAAGCTACGGACAGAAAGAGGGAACTATATGCAGACAAACCTTACGATAAGAATGGCAACAACAGCAGATGCGAAGGAAATACTGGATATTTATATTCCTTATATCACAGACACTGCAATCACCTTCGAATATGATATCCCCTCGGTAAGCGAATTTACCGATCGGATGAACCAAACACTGAGAAAATATCCTTACCTCGTAGCAGTCGCTGAGGGACAAATCATTGGCTATGCCTATGCTTCACCCTTTAAGGCACGAGCAGCCTATGATTGGTCTGTAGAGACTACAATCTATCTGAAGCCGGACTGTCAGGGAAAGGGATATGGCAAGAAGCTTTATTATGCCATGGAGGATATCCTAAAGAAGCAAAATATCATCAACCTCAATGCCTGCATTGCTTATGCTACCGTGGAAGACGCTCATCTGAACCATACAAGCACTCTCTTTCACGAGCATCTGGGTTACAAGAAGGTTGCGCATTTCACGAGGTGCGGCTATAAATTCGGAACCTGGTACGATATGATCTGGATGGAGAAAATACTCGGAGAACATCCTGCAAAGCCTATGCCGGTTATCCCGATTACAGAATTAACAATCGAATAGTTTGTGCCAGTAAGTATGTGTTGTTACTTTCCGGTCATAAAAAAGGAGAGCATCGAATGCTCTCCTTTTTGTTCTTATAATCGAGGCGACAAGATTTGAACTTGCGACCTCTGCGTCCCTAACGCAGCGCTCTAGCCAAGCTGAGCCACGCCTCGAATTTGTACCGTCCGTTTTGGACAGCAAAGTTATTATATTATGATAACCCCCGGTTTGTCAACACAAAGATTATATTTTTTCAAAGGGCATTTTTTCAAAGGAATTTACTGCCAGAGAATACCAGCTCAAAGTCCGGTATTCTCTGACAGTATTTTCAAGCTTCTAAATATTTAATCTACCGAACTGCCTCCGAAGTCGGAGCCCCCCGCATCAAAGCTGCCTGAGTCAAAGCTTCCGGTATCCACACTACCGGAGTCAAAGCTACTGCTTGAATCAAAATCATTGGAGTTAAAGTCATTACCGGCATTAAAATCGCTATTATCAAAGAAGTTTCCAAAAGCATGATCGCTTCCGTCGAAAGTTCCGGGATTGGGATCCATATAATCCGGAATGCCATCATGATCCGTATCTACATTATAAGGCTCCAAGTGATCCGGTATTCCGTCATGATCTCTGTCTACCTGATTCTGTTCCATATAATCCGGAACCCCGTTAAAGTTCATATCGTTAGCACCGTTATGCATTGTATTATTCATATGCATGTATTGGTCATTCGACCCCATATTCCTTCCACGGTAGTTCCCTCCCTGATTTCTGAACAGTGACATTAACAGTGATACTATAATGAATAGTAAAAAAATATAAAATATTCCTGACATATCCTTATACTCCTCCCATAAATGTACTTATATCATAATTAATATATTCGTCATTGATGATACATAATCTCACCAAATAATACCATTTATAATCTAAGAATGCAATACCAATAATTGGGCCGTCAAGGTAATAAAAAAAGCACTCATACGAGTGCTTTAAGCTGTTGGGCAGACTTGAACTGCTGACCTCCTCATTACCAAAGGGAATATAATGGTTTTGTGAATTTTGCTCAAGCTCTGTAATGCTTGATTTTATTAACTTTCTCTATTTTTATTCTTTGTGAACAGATGTATAGTATTGTTGAATTAAGTAGTTGTAGTTACCATTTAGTTATCATGTACTGGATTCATCTAATGAAACTCATAATAATAAATATAATAAATTTTCCAAATACGACATGTTGCTTTTGGAAATATGTTGTATAATTATTCCATAGAATTCCATTTGAATTTTATTGTTGAGATCAATATCGTTTAAATAATTATTCAAAAAAATAATAACGAGGTGCAGAATATGCAAGTGTTGGTAAATAATACTTATGATTCCGATTTAATTGAATGTCCTGATTTTATTGTTGCAAATTTAGTAAAATATCAAGAGGAATATGATAAGTTAGCTGTTATTAATGATTTAATTGTGAATTTAGAAACCTTTATAGAATGGGTCAATAATACTTATTTAAAAGATAATGATAAGAAAATAAGTATTATAAGTATTGGCATATACCCGACAGAAGAACAAAAAAAATTGCCCAAATTATATTATTGACGTTAATTGTAATACTAACTTCCAGCGTTTCTGAATCCAGCATAAATGCAGGACTAAACGCCACTTTTTTGCTTAACATTTTATCATTAATCATCTATAATAAGGCAAAAGCCATTATAAATTTCAA
>JAEZKL010000139.1 GCA_023415475.1 Bacillota bacterium
ACCACAGGATACGCAGCTGGTCTCGCCTAAGCCCATATCAAAAGCACAGGAGATATTTGTATCAAAGCCACGCTCGTTGGCGCCGATTACACCGATGCCCTGGACATGGTCACATACTGCGGAGCAGCGTCTACATAGGATACATTTATTGTTATCACGTACCATATGTGCCGATGAGTCATCCAGCTCATAATGGGTACGATCGCCATCATACAGGTATTCATCCTTAACGTTTAAGTCATTGCAAAGCTTCTGAAGCTCGCAATTACCGCTGCGTACACAGGAGAGACATTTTCTGTCGTGGTCGGATAAGATAAGCTCTAAGGTCTTCTTGCGGGAAGAGAGTACCTTAGGAGAATTTGTGGTAATTTCCATGCCTTCAGAAATAGGGTACACACAGGAAGCAACAAGGCTTCTGGCACCTTTCACTTCTACGACACAGATACGGCAAGCACCGATTTCGTTGATATCCTTTAAGAAACAGAGTGTAGGGATATCAATGCAGGCAAGCTTTGCCGCTTCTAATATGGTAGCGCCCTTAGGTGCTTGAACTGGCATGCCATTTATTTTAATATTTACCGTTTCCATTTTTAACCTCCATCTTGATATATTAACCGGTTATCATTATTTCTTAGAGATAGCGCCGAACTTACATTTCTCCATACATGCGCCGCACTTGATACATTTGCTCTGATCGATAAGATGTGCTTCCTTAACCTTACCGGAGATAGCGCCGTTAGGACAAATTCTTGCACAAAGTGTACAACCCTTACATTTGTCTGCATCAATGATGTAGGAAAGAAGAGCTTTACATACGCCTGCAGGACATTTCTTATCAACTACATGGGCAATATACTCATCTTTGAAATAACGTAATGTTGATAAAACGGGGTTAGGAGCTGTTTGGCCAAGACCGCAAAGAGCATTCTCCTTGATGTAGTAGCAAAGATCCTCAAGCTTCTTGAGATCCTCCATGGTGCCCTGTCCGTTGGTAATCTTTTCAAGTATCTCATGGAGACGCTTGGTACCGATACGGCAAGGAGTACATTTACCGCAGGACTCATCCACGGTAAACTCGAGGAAGAACTTGGCGATATCCACCATACAGTTATCTTCATCCATAACGATGAGACCACCGGAACCCATCATGGAACCAATGCTGATTAAGTTGTCATAGTCAATCGGAATATCAAAATGCTCTGCAGGGATGCATCCACCGGAGGGACCGCCTGTCTGAGCTGCTTTAAACTTCTTGCCGTTCGGGATACCGCCACCGATATCTTCGATTACTTCACGAAGAGGTGTTCCCATGGGGATCTCTACAAGACCGGTATTGTGGATCTTACCGCCGAGAGCGAATACCTTGGTACCCTTGGATTTCTCTGTTCCCATTGCTGCAAACCACTCGGGACCGTTTAAGATAATCTGAGGAATATTAGCATAGGTCTCAACGTTATTTAAGATGGTAGGCTTTTGGAAAAGTCCCTTCTGTGCAGGGAACGGAGGACGAGGACGGGGCTCACCACGGTTACCCTCAATAGAGGTCATAAGTGCGGGTTCTTCTCCACATACGAAGGCGCCGGCTCCAAGTCTTAATTCAATATCAAAGCTA
Source organism: Bacillota bacterium (assembly GCA_023415475.1). Taxonomy (GTDB): domain Bacteria; phylum Bacillota; class Clostridia; order Lachnospirales; family Lachnospiraceae; genus Mobilitalea. Next base: position 1,613 of record JAEZKL010000139.1, read on the forward strand.
AAGTCGGTTCCAAAGATGTTCTTACCAAGTAAGCCATATTCTCTGGCCTGACCGATTGCAATCTCAAGACGATCAACTGCGATCGGGTACTCTGCACGAACGTAGATATAACCCATGGATGCGCCGATGGCATAACCTGCAATCGCCATAGCCTCAAGTACAACATGAGGGTCGCCCTCTAATACGGAACGATCCATGAATGCACCCGGGTCACCTTCGTCTGCATTACAGCATACATACTTCTGATCCGCGTCGTTACCCTTGGCAAGCTTCCACTTTAAGCCGGTGGGGAAACCACCGCCGCCACGGCCGCGAAGACCACTGTCTAAGATGGTCTGTATAACCTGATCCGGTGTATATTCGGTTAATACTTTGCCAAGAGCCTCATAGCCGTTGGTACCGATGTATTCATCGATGTTCTCAGGATTGATAACACCGCAATTACGAAGAGCAATTCTGTGCTGTTTCTTGTAGAAGTCGGTTTCATTTAAGGATTTGATACCGTCCTCGGCAATCATTTCCTTATAAAGAAGACGATTTACGATACGTCCCTTTAATAAATGCTCGGATACGATCTCCGGAATATCTTCATTCTTAACCATAGCATAGAAGGTAGCTTCCGGGTAAATAATAACGATGGGTCCTTGAGCACAAAGTCCGTGACAACCTGTCTGTACAACGGATACTTCATCTTTGAGACCATTCTTGATGATTTCTGCCTGCAGAGTATCAATAATCTTGGTACTTCCAGAGGAAGTACATCCGGTACCACCGCAAACCAATACGTGTGAACGATACATAGTGTTTCCTCCTTCAGATTAGCCGAGAACCTCGGCAATCGTATATTTTTGAATGACCTGACCACGAATTAAATGGTTTTCAACTACTTCAAGTGCTTTTTCTGGAGTCATCTTTACATAAGTAACTTTATCTTTACCGGGTTCTAATACCTCAACGATTGGCTCGAATTGGCATAAACCGATACAACCGGTCTGTATAACTGAAACATTAGTAAGGCCTTTTTGTTGTACCGCATCAGAAAGTGATGTAAGAACCGGTCTGGCACCACTTGCGATACCACAGGTAGCCATACCTACGATAACACGTGTCTGATCGCTGCTTTCATTGCGAATACCGATTTGACCCTGCATCTTTTCTCTGATTGCTTTAAGCTCTTCTAGAGATTTCATGCTTAATCCTCCTTTAAAATATAACAAAGTTTTAAGAACTACACAGGAGGATTTATCCTCCCTTAACAAACTATATTTTTACGAAAAATTCATTGGAGGATTTTATCCTCCCTTAATAAAGCTATATTTTCGAGAACTATCCAGGATGTATTATCCTCCTGTGATTAATTACAATATTTTACGAGAACTTCATATGAGGAGCTAATCTTTGTTTTAAATAAAACATACGATAAAAACAGCAAAATACTTGCTAACCGAATGGCTTATACAAGGTAACCTCCATCTGTCTCGTACTGGTTTTCCTGTAAGTATTCCTTGATATATACAGAGACTTCCGGAGAATTCAACGGAACGTCATCTAGTACCCGGCGAAACTCTCTGGTATCCAGGGTGAATTCCTTATCATCAAAGATATATCGATAAAGAAAATCGATCTGCGTATTCAAAGTGATTAATGTATGCAAAGTGCAGTTTATATCGCCAAGTGGCATGCGGTCGATATGGGATAATCCAAACACAGCCGTTACTTTCGTTCCTGCACCGGGAGCGGATTCAATCCGAAAGCTCCCACCCGTGCTCTCAGCTGCCATCTTGAAAAATGGTACGCCAAGTCCAATTTTTCTGGTAGTTCTGGTAGTAAAGAAGGGATCTTCAACCTTCTCGATTTGTGCTTTTGTCATTCCGCAGCCATTATCGGCTATTGTAATCGTTAGTTTATCCATGTCTCTTTGTATCTGTATTATTATTTCAACCAGGGTTGCCTCTGCCCTAATCGAATTATTTGCTATATCCAATACATTCAGAGAGATTTCTGTCATCATGATTATTCGTATTTAGCTAAAATGCCTTCCAGATCATCAACGGATAGTTTGCCATATACATCCTCGTTGACGGTCAGAACGGGTGCAAGTCCGCAAGCGCCGATACAACGGCAGGATTCTAAGGAAAACTTACCATCCTTTGTGCATCCGCCATCCTCTACGCCAAGTACATCCTGAAGCTTGTTAAAGATATCCCCGGAGCCCTTTACATAGCAAGCGGTTCCTAAGCAAACACTGATATTATATTTGCCCTTTGGATTTAATGAAAATTGAGAATAGAATGTTACTATTCCGTAGATTTTCTCTAATGGAACATTCATCTCATTGGAAATAATGGTTTGAACTTCGATTGGAAGGTAACCATAAATACCTTGTGCCTTTTGCAAAATGGGCATTAGAGCGCCTTTATCATCTTTATGATCAGCAATGACCTTTAAGAGTTCTGCTTCCTGCTCTTTTGTTCCTGCAAAGGGTACTGTGTTATTTTGCGATCCCATTTTTAAACCTCCTTAAAATAAATTGTGTCGCCACAAACACTGACATTATATCATAAGTATGTTAAAAAATCTACAAAAAAAATAAACAATGAGTAATGCAATAATTGGTTTCCATCTATGCAAAATGTATTAGTGAATTTTTATAAATTTTACGTTTAAAAACATGTATAATAACTTGAAACAATTGTATATGTTAGTATATTCTGTAATTGTATTTAATGACAAATTGTATTATAATATTTCTTACCCAAATGCGTTTTTGCAGTGGGATACTGCATATATATTACATTACCTTGCATAGAAAGGTGAATCAATGGACGATATAAAAAAATTACGGATGGAGGAACTATTGCAGTCTGCACCGGGTGGGTTAGTAAAATTGGCAATGGATGATATGTTGACCGTTTTATTTGCCTCTGATACCTTCGTCTCTATGGTTAAGAATGTTGCGGATAAGGTAAGCAAAGGACCCCAGCAGCTGCTCAGAATGGTATATTCCGCTGATGTTATTTATGTGACGCAGCAATTGGCCTCACAAGAGAACAGAAAGGATAATATGATCAGCTTTCATTTTCGAAGTCTTCAGCAGGACGGAAGCTTCAAATGGATTATGATCTCCGGTAACCGCACGCAGGAAACACATTCCACAGGAACCAAATCCGTTCCGGTCTATTCCTGTATGGCAATGAATGTAACGGATACTATGGTTCAATACAAGAAGCTGGAACAGTCAGTGGAATATAATCGAGCAATAATGGAGCTTTCCAAGGACCTGTTTTTTGAATATGATATAGCTACGGACACATTAAGCTTTTCTGAAATATTTCGGGAGGTATTCGGTAAGGATTCTGTATTTGCAAACTTCCGTAAGAAGTTAGAGAAAACAAAGATGATACATCCTGAGGAATTGCCGGCGGTGGTGGGTATTTTCAATAGTATGATGAGTGGCAGGAAGCAGGTACGTTTTGAGCTACGAATGATACCGAAGGGCGGTAAGCCATGCTGGTATATCTGTTATGCCTCGATCATTTACGGCGAAAATCGAAATCCCCATAAGGTCGTAGGTAAGCTGTCCCTGATCAACTGTGTAGAAAATGTGCCGACCGAGACTCACTATCAACCCACCAAAGATCCCCTTACCGGTGTGTGTACGAAGGAATCGGCTGAGATAATGATTCGGGAAGCCCTTAATAAACAAGCCGAAGATGCCTTGTCAGCAATGCTGCTGGTCGATATCAGAAATTATAAGAATATCAACGAGATCAGAAAATCGATCAATGGTGAAAATATTCTTACGACCATCGGCCATGTACTCAGACGAGAGTTTCGAACCTCAGATATTATTGGTAGGATCGGTATTAGTGAGTTCGTAATATTTCTTAAGGATATCCCGACGGATCATATGGTTTATGATAGAGCAGATAAGCTTTGTAAAGAGTTGGAGTCCCTTTACTCATATGAACATGTAAAGAACACAATTACAATAAGCATCGGGATCACAATCCAAAGAGGAGAACAGGAATTCCATGCTATGTTAGCAAACGCCAATGCCGCACTGGTCATCGCGAAGAAGGTACCGGTCAGCTCCTTTGAGGTATTTAGCGGTGCAGTCGCTAATCAGTAAGTACGGAAGATAGAATAATAGATTATACGGAGGGCTATATGAACATTGAGGATATTAGATCAATATTAGGAGCAAAGTACATCGTTGGTGAGGAGTGGAAGGATCGTGAGGTTCATACGGCTTGTGGCTCAGACATGATGAGCGATGTGCTGGCATTTATGAAGGACCAATCAGTGCTTTTGACCGGTTTGTGTAATCTACAAGTGATTCGTACCTGTGAGATGATGGATATCATCTGTATTGTTTTTGTCAGAGGTAAACTCCCGGATGAGACGATGATCGAAATGGCAAAGGAGAAGGAAATTGCCATTCTTTCTACCGGACACAGAATGTTTGCTGCTTGCGGTATGCTATACGAAAGAGGCTTACGGGGAGGTCCGGACTACAAATGAGTAATATGATTCACATGTCCTATGAGGTTCCTGCGGGTGATTTCACCCGTGCCGGAGAAGCCTCCAGCAGTTTGAAAAGCAGTCTGAAGAAGATGGGCGTTAGTCCTGAAATTGTCCGTAAGGTAGCGATTGCCATGTATGAGGGCGAGATTAATATGGTGATTCATGCTACCGGAGGTAAGATCGATGTTACGATAACCCCCGAGGAAATCGAGATGATTCTTAAGGATCAGGGACCCGGAATTGTTGATATTGAGCTGGCTATGCAGGCAGGATATTCAACCGCGCCGGACAATATACGTGACCTAGGCTTTGGTGCCGGTATGGGGTTGCCGAATATGAAGAAATATAGTGATGAATTCAATATTGAGAGTACGATAGGAATTGGTACTACTGTCACCATGAAAGTAAAAATGTAATAATCTAATCGTTGGAACGTGCTGTTACAAAAATACTGACAGCTAACAACATTTCAGGGGGTAAGACAATGGGTGAATTTTTTACTTCAGTTCGTTTGAAGGAAGACTTATGTATGGGATGCATCAATTGCATTAAACGCTGTCCTACACAAGCCATCCGGGTAAGAAACCAGAAAGCTGTAATAACGAAGGAATTCTGTATTGATTGTGGGGAATGTATCCGAATATGCCCTCATCATGCCAAGGAGGCTACATACGATTCCCCTGAGATCATGAAGAATTTTGAGTATACCGTAGCACTACCTGCACCGTCCCTTTACGGACAGTTCAATCATTTGGAGGATGTGAATATTGTTCTGACTGCACTAAAGAAGATGGGGTTTGATGATGTATATGAAGTAAGCGGGGCGGCAGAGCTGGTGTCCGAGATGTCAAGAAAATATGTAGCCGAGCATAAGGAGAAATGGCCGGTTATCAGTACGGCCTGCCCATCTGTTGTACGTCTAATTCAAGTTCGTTTTCCGAATTTGATCGAGCATCTGTTACCGATCTGCGCGCCGGTCGACCTGGCTGCCTCCATGGCGAAGGAGAAGGCTATGAAGAAAACCGGACTTCCCAGAGAAAAGATTGGTATTATTTTTTTATCCCCCTGTCCGGCTAAGATGACAGCCGTGAAGTCACCGATTGGAATCGATCATAGTGAGATTGACGGTGTTCTTGCCATTAAGGAGGTATATCCTATTCTGCTTCCGTTGATGAAACAGAGCATCGATGATGTAGAGGAGCTTGGGATCTCCGGGCGCATAGGCATTGGCTGGGGAAGTACCGGCGGAGAGGCCGGGAGCCTCCTAACGGATAACTATCTGGCAGCGGACGGAATAGAGAATGTGATAAAGATATTGGAGGATCTGGAGGATCAGAAATTTGATCAATTGGAATTCATTGAACTGAATGCCTGTGCCGGCGGCTGTGTCGGCGGTGTTCTGACTGTAGAGAATCCTTACCTTGCTAAGGTTAAGCTGAAGAGACTAAGGAAATATCTGCCTGTTGCCTGCTCTCATCTTGTGAGTGGTGCAAATCACGATAAATTATGGACAAATGAAGTAACCTATGAGCCGGTATTTAAGCTGGGCAAGGACATGAACGAAAGCATTGCTAATATGGCAAGGGTGGAAGAACTCTGTGAAAAGTTCCCGAGACTGGATTGCGGTTCCTGTGGTGCCCCCACCTGTAAAGCGCTGGCAGAGGATATTGTACGGGGAGTAGCCAAGGAACAGGATTGTATCCATATCTTGAGGGATTATATCCATAAGCTTTCCGAAGAGATGTCAAAGCTGGATACGAAGAAATAAACAGCGACATATCATGGGTAGACTTATTTAGACTTGACTGCTTTTTGAGGCAGAGGAAGGATTCGTATATGAAATTTATCCATTGTCCTTATTGTGGGGATAAGCTGATACCGAGGAATATCGGCGATGAAGGGCTGATGCCTTATTGCTCGACCTGTGACCGACCGGTATTTAATATGCCTTATGCCTGCACCTTGACTCTGGTTGTGAATGAGCTGCGGGAAGTAGCCCTGATTAAGCAAAGCTATGTATCCCAGACCAACTATGTACTGGTCGCAGGCTATATTAAGAGTGGGGAGAATGCGGAAGAGACCGCAATCAGGGAAGTCCGAGAAGAGATCGGAGTTACTGCACATACTCTTCGATACGTCAAAAGCTATTATTACGAAAAACGGGATATGTTAATGCTGGGCTTTACAGCTTTTGCAGATAAATGTCCGCTGAGTATCTCAGTGGAGGTCGATGCAGCCGAATGGGTTCCTCTTGAAGAAGCGAAAAGCAGACTGAAGGAGGGCAGCATTGCGATGCAGCTTTTATTAGATTACTTGGAAGCGGAATAAAGGATTTTATAAATCAAAAATCCTTGGGAAGAACTGCGAAGTTTGCCCATTGGAGCAAACTCCTTGTTCTTCCGGTGTATTGAGTTGCATCGAAGATGCAGCAAGTTGGTTTGGGTTCCAGTGTATTGAGCTGCATCGAAGATGCAGCAAGGGAGGTTATGATGAAGGTATGTGAATTAATTCAGGATGGAAGCTTTAGGGTGTTGAATGAAGGAAATATTTCAGAACGGGAGATTTCAGTACCCTACTGCTGTGATTTGCTTAGTGTTGCTATGGGAAGAATGCCTGCGCATTCTGCCTGGGTGACCGTAATGGGCAATGTGAATACCCTCGCGGTAGCCGCCTTAGCGGATGCTGCCTGCATTATCTTAGCCGAAGGAAGCCACCTGGATGAACCGGCGTTAAGTAAAGCAAAGCAGCAGGAGATTACGGTACTATGGACCGAGCTCCCCATCTTTGAGGCAGCCCTGATGGTATATCAGAAGCTCCATGCTTAGGTTAGCATATGATCTCCATATCCATTCCTGCTTATCTCCCTGCGGGGATGAGGATATGACCCCCGGTAATATCGTCGGAATGGCTGCGCTAAAGGGAGTTCACGTTATCGCAGTGACAGACCACAACAGCTGTAAGAACTGCCCGGCAGTACTAAAACTTGCCGAACAGTATGATATTGTTGCCCTTCCCGGGATGGAATTAACCACGATGGAGGAGGTACACGCATTATGTCTTTTTGCAGAATTAGAGGATGCAGTCTGTTTTAGTGAATATGTTAGCACTAAACTGATGAAAATACCAAATGATGAGAAAATATTTGGTAAGCAGGAAATCTGCAATGAGGAGGATGAGGTAATTGGTAGTGAGCCCTATCTCTTAATCAATGCGACGGAGATCTCCTTTGATGATCTTGGAGGATTAATGAAGGAATACCATGGAATCTATCTCCCAGCCCACATTGATAAGAATTCCAACAGCTTATTATCTAACCTCGGCTTTATCGCACCGGAAGCGGATTTTATGGCAGCAGAATTCGCTGACCTTTCCAAATATGATACAATCAGCACTCAGAATCCATATCTGAAGCAATGTAATATCATTACGAATTCCGATGCCCATGAGCTTGGCAGAATGAATGAAGCGATAAATTTCTTGAACTGTGAGAGCAAAGAGAGAGCAGACATCATAAAAGCAATTATCAAGAGGTAAAATGTACTTGAAGCAAGAGTACATTTTACCTTTGTTGTTAAATGAGTATTCGACAGGAAGAAATCTATTCAAGGTTGCGGCTGACTATATATGGATTTTTGTACTGGTTGAAAAAAGTAAGATAGCTCCCACCTCTTGACGGATGAGAACGTTAGTTCTATAATGGATTAAACTGGGAATTTAACTGGCAAAGGTATATCAAAGGGTTTTATTAGAACAGTATATCATTATTAAATGGGAGGTAGAGTATGTACGAGATTATCAAGACTTATTTCCAATCAATCCCGGCCACACGATTTGTGGGGATCAAGTACGGCGATGAAGATCGTGTAGACGGAGGCTTTGGGCAGCAGTGGGGTGAATGGTTTCAAAGCGGCAGATTTGACAAGCTGGAGGAGTTATTATC
>JAEZKL010000002.1 GCA_023415475.1 Bacillota bacterium
TGAATTAATTGAGGAATAAGCAGTTAAGGAGGCATATAACATGGATTCTGGGGTTGGACTGATACAACCGGATAAGACCGATAATACCGGTAATACCGATCATACAAATTACGAATTTTTTAACGGATTCGGAGGCTTTGTTGAGGATGGAAGAGAATACGAGATCCTGCTAGACGGAAATAATAAACCACCGGCTCCCTGGATTAATGTGATAGCAAATAAACAGTTTGGCTTCACTATCTCGGAGTCGGGTTCCGGGTTTACCTTTGCAGGGAACAGCAGAGAGAATAAGCTTACTACCTGGAGTAATGATCCGGTGATCGACCGGCCGTCTGAGGTTATCTACCTGTTTGATGAGGTCACAGGTGAGATGATGACACCGGTATCGCTTGGGCGATGCGATCGGGGTACCTACCGCGTAAGACATGGTATCGGTTATACAAAGTTTTTACATGAGGAGATGGAGGTTGCACAAGAGCTGATCGTCTTTGTTCCGGTGGATGAGCCAATCAAGCTTTGGGAACTGAAGCTTACGAATAAATCAAGCAAGGTGAAGTATCTCAGCTTAACCTATTATGTGGAGTGGGTATTAGGCACACAGCGGGAGCATACCAATCCCTACATCTTAACATCCTATAATAATGAACATGAGTATTTGACGGCAAAGAATATCTATGCCATAAATTTTCAGAATCAATATGCCTTCCTCTTCTCCAGTGAGATGATTAAAAGGTATACCGGCGACCGGCAGGAATTTCTGGGACCTCGAGGTTCGGTCTACAATCCCCAGGGGGTGGATAGTATACTATCCAATCATACCGGTGTGTGCTACGACTCCTGCGGTGCCATTCAGATATCGGTGGCAATTGCCCCGGGTGAAGAGAAGACGGTATTATTTGCGCTGGGACAAAGCGAGGATAAGGAGGAGATTCAAACTCTGCGTCATAAATATAAGGATATTAATAAGGTGAGTGAGGCATTGGAGCAGGTCAAAGCGTATTGGGACAGTATCCTTGGAGCAATCCGGGTTAAGACCTCGGATAAGGCGATTGACTATCTGGTTAACGGCTGGCTGCTGTATCAGACGATATCCTGCCGAATTAATGCCAGAGCAGCTTTCTATCAGTGTGGCGGTGCTTATGGCTATCGGGATCAGCTTCAGGATACCCTGTCTCTTCAATTCACTACACCCGATGCCTTACGGAAGCAAATTATGATTGCCTGCAGCAGGCAATTTGAGGAGGGAGATGTTCAGCACTGGTGGCACCCGCCAATGGGTGTCGGAGTACGTACGAGGATTACGGATGATCTTCTCTGGTTACCCTATGCAACCGCAGCGTATATTCGTAACACCGGTGATTATTCCATCCTGAAGGAGGAGGTCCCCTATATCAAAGGACCGGTGCTGGAGGAGGATCAGCATGATGTCATGTTCACTCCGGAAATATCGGAAATGATAGGAAGTGTATATGAACACAGTAAGAAGACTATTCTTCATACTGAGTACGGCATTCACGGCCTCCCTCTCATGGGTGGTGGTGACTGGAATGACGGAATGAATGAAGTAGGTAAAGATGGTTTGGGAGAAAGCGTCTGGCTTGCCTGGTTTCTATATACGCTTCTCGGAGATTTTGTCCCTCTATGTGATTATGAGGGTGATCAGGAATTTGCAAGAGAGTTGGAGAAGAAGAGAGAAGAGCTGATTAAGAATATAGAGGAGTATACCTGGGATGGTGGTTGGTATCTGCGTGCCTTTTATGATGATGGAAGTAAGCTTGGATCGAAAGAAAATGATGAGTGCAGAATTGATTCCATAAGCCAGTCCTGGAGTGTAATCTCAGGAGGAGCAAGAAAGGAAAGAGCCAGGACGGCTATGCAGTCAGCCTGGCGTTATCTGGTACGTGAGGAGGACTCCATATCATTGCTTTTAATGCCACCCTTTAATAAAACGGATAAAAATCCCGGTTATATTAAGAATTATTATCCCGGTATCCGCGAAAATGGCGGTCAATATACTCATGCCGCGGTCTGGTTAGCCATCGCTACGGCAATGCTTGGTGAATATAATATGGCTCACACCTTATTCACCATGTTGAATCCAATTCATATTACGAAGAATAAAAGAGATGCCTTGACCTATGAGAAGGAGCCCTATGTTATGATTGCAGATATCTCCTTGAGTCCGCCATACACGGGAAGAGGCGGCTGGAGCTGGTATACCGGTTCGGCAGGCTGGATGTATCAGGGCTTGGTCTGCTGGTTCTTGGGAATTCGCAAGGAAGGGAAGGAATTGATTGTAGATCCTGCAACCCCGGCAAGCTTTGGTGTCTTTTCCGTGCAATATCGATATGGTACTTCGCTCTATGATATTAGTATCGAAAGCCGCAGTAGAGGTGTACTAAAGACGGCGGAAGTGACCGTCGATGGTATGAAGCTTTCGGGGTATCGTGTTCCGCTCAAGGATGATGGTCAACGTCATACGGTAATTATATAAAAATACCAGAGTTGCTGTCTTGATGTATATTCTTACCTTAATGTATAAGCAGCCAAGCTACAAATTATAGTCATTTATTATAACCAAATATGTCGCTTATTGGATTGTCCTCCTCCATTATCTTAAGTACACTTAACAAGTACTTTTTAAAATGGAGGAGGATATTTTTATGGTTAAAAATAAGTTATTATCATTAGTACTAATGATAGTTCATAGTTCTGGTATTTATGTCATTGCTTCAGCTATCGGGTGGAGCAAAGCGCGTATCTGCGGAGGAGAGCTTGCCGGTGATTCCTGCTAATGGCAAATATGAGGCGGAAAGTCATCAATCAGTAGCAGATTCGAATGCAACCGGGACGACAGGTTTATCCTTTGCCGTTTATCTATACAGAGACTACGAAATATGAATATGAAATAAAAACAGCTAAATAAAGTAGATAATTTTAATAAAAGCTGATACAATAATTCCGATTAATGAAAAGCAGATAAGTAGAAATAAGCTTATTTGAGAAATTATATCAAATCCATTACTAAAAACAGAGAAGAAAAGTAAAGAATAGGAGATTTAATCATGGCTAAAATGCATCCAATACTTAAATCAAGCAATGTAATCACCCGCTATAACGGAGGGGAACCGGTACTTAGTGCGAAGGACATTCCCTATAAAGCAGATTGTATCTTCAATGCAGGTGTGGTTAAATACAAAGGGAAATACATTATGGCATTTCGTAACGATTATGATTATAACGGAAAAGGTTCCTTCGGCGGATGCTTGATCGGCCTCGCCTTTAGTGAGGACGGGACCTCCTGGAAGGTTCAGGAGAAGCCCTTTTTAACAGTGGCGGATATTGGAGATCCTGATGTTACGAAGGTTTATGATCCACGCCTTACTATTATCGAGGATAAATGTTATCTGTGCTTTGCGGTAGATACCAAACATGGACTACGCGGTGGTATTGGTGTTACAGAGGATCTTAAGACAGTAACAGTTCTGTCGCTTACCGCACCTGATAATCGTAATATGGTTTTATTTCCGGAGAGGATTGGCGGAAGATATGTACGTCTGGAGCGTCCTTTCCCGGTATATTCCCGAGGGGGAGTGGATCGTTTTGATACCTGGATGTCTTATTCCTATGATCTAAAATACTGGGGGGATACAAAGCTCCTCTTAGCCGTTGAGGATGTCCCCTTTTCGAATGATAAGATTGGACCGGGTGCACCTCCTGTGAAGACGGAGCATGGCTGGCTTACTCTGTTCCATTCCGTAGACATTGATCGCACTCGCGGCAAGAACGGATGGGAGGACCGCTGGCAGAAGCGTTATTGTGCGGGTATCATGCTCCTTGATCTGGAGGATCCCTCTAAGATTATCGGAATGTCCAAGGAACCCTTGATCGCACCGGAGACAGAGTATGAGACCGAAGGTGGTTTCCGAACGAATGTAATCTTTCCGGGAGGAATGATTCTGGAGGAGGATGGCGAGGTTAAGATCTATTATGGAGCATCTGATACCGTTGAATGTATGGCGACTGCCAGGGTAGAAGATCTGATTGCCTTATGTAAGCCTTTGTCTTAAAAGTAAATCAAGTTCTACAAATCGCAGCCCTGGCTTAAGGAAGGATGCACTAAGACCCGAGCATCAATTAACCCCCCGGTTCCGTATTAACACGGAATACGAGGCACTTGTCATGAATCAAAAACGATAGAAAGATCGGCAAGCGTTCTCTCTATCGTTTTTGTTATGTATGCTTCAATAATTGCAGAAGGTGCATTGTTCAATTGCTTTTATTTTCATAAGCAATACTCCCGGGTTAATATTAGTCCTGTGATTAACATATGATAGTACTAAATACATTTACATTATATCATGAACATATCATATATGGAGCTGTTGTTGAAAAATGGAATCTAATGTGATAAACTAAATAAAATGTCGATTCATTCAATCGAAAGTCATATCAGGGGGGAAAACAATGATTAAAAAGACCTTACAACTAATTAAGCAAAATCCGATTATTATCTTGTGTTATGCAGCCTATCAGGCAATCAACACTCTGATCTTACTGTTCCTTTATCCAAAGAGCTTTGGTGTAGACACTTATACGAAGGATGGAGTATTCGATTAATCCTTATATATGGTTACAATGAGAAATATGCTCATTGCTTTATTACTGATGTTCATCTTTAGTCTGTTTTTTATCTCTGGCTATAGTAATATGATAAGAGAGGCGGTGTTCTCAGGAAAGACGAAGCTGTTATTCTTTTTAAACGGAATTAAGCATTTCTTCGGAAGAGTGCTTTTAAGTGTATTGTTAATGGCAGCTATCCTAATGGTAGGATCTGTTCTGCTGGGATTGTTGTCGATTCCACTCACAATTCTGGTTACTGCAAACGGTTTCGGCTCTTTATATGCTATGACACTGATTATTATGCTGGTCACACTAATCCTAGTCATGATTCCGATGCCTTTCTTAGTACTTTGGCTACCGGCGCTGTTCCTTGAGGATACAGGAGTTATTCGAAGTCTGAGGTTAGGAGCAAAGGCGGGTACTAAAAACTACTGGAAACTATTCCTTGTGACATTATTAATTATCTTACCTCCGGCTGTCTATTCTATCCTGAATTATAATGTAATAATGAAAGGATCCTTGTATTCCGTTGAATACTGTATCATGCTGGGGGCAATGGTTATCTTATCGTTAATTTATAATATCTATACTTTTGTGCTTTATCATGAATATAGGATCGGACTTATCACGATCCAACGGCAGCAGGATGGAAACATTAATCCTGGATTAGAATAATTAAAAAAGGGGTTATCATATTGAAATCTACAGCAAGATAGTGATATTATGTTGCTGTTTGATAAAGTATATTAATTAACGTATAAATGGGAGGTAGTTAAAATGTTGTATGCAGAGGACTTTCGTAGAATTGCACGCGAAGCACTCCGTGGAAAGTGGGCTCTTGCAGTAGGAACAGGCTTTGTGGCAGCACTGTTAGGCGCAGGTAGTGTCGGAGGAAGCAGCGGCGGAGGCGGCGGCAATAGCAATAATAACGGTAGCTATAATGATATAGGAGATATGTTATATACCGGCTGGGGTAGGGCGATCATATTCGGTTTTCTCGGTGTAATGTCGATTATTTTATTATGGGGGCTTGTCACCTTCATAATCGGTGGAGTGATTGAACTCGGATATTGCCGTTTCAATAAGAACCTGATTAATGGTACTAATCCGCAATTTTCTGATTTGTTTTCACAGTTTAATATGTTTGGTAAGGCATTTGGTTTGCGCATTGTTACATCAATATTCATATTTCTGTGGACCTTACTGTTGATTATTCCTGGTATTGTAGCTTCATATCGATATTCAATGGCATTTTATATTATGAATGATAATCCTTCGATTGACATTATGGAAGCAATCAGACAATCCAAGGCTTTGATGCAGGGCAATAAGGGACGTCTCTTCTGTCTTCACTTAAGCTTTATTGGATGGGCACTGCTTAGTATTTTATCCTGCGGAATTGGTTTCCTGTGGTTGGCACCCTATATCAGCGCATCCGAAGCGGCCTTCTATCTGGAGGTATCCGGACAGAGGATGAACGGCGGGGTACAGAACGTAGTATACTAACATTTTAGATGAAATATTCAACCTTGCTTTTGCCAGATGACTATGCTAAACTTATGAATAATTAATAAGATATAAAGTTTTAAATTGCACATTGGAGAAATAATGATAATATGGGGGCGACCTTGAAGTAAGGTAGTCCCCTTTGTATTCATGGCAATAGAAAGTCGGCGGAGCGTGCATTCTATTGTTTGCGTTTATGCAAATGCGAACAATGTGAACAAACGTGGTTTGTTCACATCCTGCAAGCTTGCTTGCACATATGCGAGTGCGCACTCGAACCATGCTGCGGGATTGCGCGTTGTTTCTTCTAATGAATATGAATACATAGAGGCGATGGCATGTTTTCTAAAAAAGATTTAATGAAGTTGATTATTCCGTTAATCATTGAGCAGCTGCTGGCGGTTACCGTTGGAATGGCTGACAGTATGATGGTAGCTAGAGTAGGAGAAGCGGCAGTTTCCGGTGTATCGTTAGTGGATACGTTGAATGTTCTTCTGATCGGACTATTTGGTGCAATGGCAACCGGAGGTGCAGTTGTTTCTGCTCAGTATCTTGGCCAAAAGAACGAGAATGCTGCATGTAAGGCAGGAGAACAGCTGTTGGTTGCAATTATTGCATTATCTTTGATATTAATGGCTGTTGCGCTGCTCTTCGGAAACTCTATCCTGACACTTTTATTTGGCAATGTTAGCAGTGATGTTATGGTCAATGCTAAAACATATCTGTTTTATACCGCATTATCCTTTCCCTTCATAGCGGTATATAACGCCTGTGCAGCCTTGTTCCGTTCCATGGGTAATTCCAAGGTATCTATGACGATTGCTTTCATCATGAATCTGATTAACATTGTAGGAAATGCAATTTTAATTTTCGGATTTGACATGGGTGTTGCGGGAGCAGCCATAGCAACCTTAATCTCTAGGATATTTGCAGCGGCTACAATGTACATACTGCTAAAAAACAAAAAGCACATAATCCATCTCGAACCTTTGCGTACTTATCGAATTAATATGAATATGATAAAGAGAATTCTTCAGATTGGTATTCCCAATGGTCTTGAGAATAGCGCCTTTCAGATTGGAAAGATTTTAGTTCAGGGCATCGTTGCAGGTCTTGGTACCTCAGCAATTACTGCGAATGCTATAGCAGGTACGGTCGGCGGCTTAGGGGTTCTTCCAGGGTCTGCAATAGGTCTTGCTTTGATCACTGTGGTTGGACGATGTATCGGTGCACGTGAATTTGACGCTGTCAAACATTATACCTTCCGTCTGATGCGATTGACATATATTTGTATGGCAATAGCCAATCTGATTCTGATTTTTAGCATTCCTGTGATTTTAAAGCTATATGGCTTAACAGAGCAGACAGCGAAGATTTCCAGCGAATTAATGATATATCATTGTATCCTGGCAACTCTGATCTGGCCCCTATCCTTTACATTACCAAATGCTCTTAGAGCGGCGAATGATGTTAAGTTCACGATGTGGATATCAATGATTTCCATGTGGGTATGGAGAATTGCCTTTAGCTATGTATTGGCGATTATGTTTGATTTAGGAGTATTGGGAGTATGGATTGCTATGACGATTGACTGGTTATTCCGTTCTATATTCTTTGTAACAAGATTAAAGAAAGAAAAGTACCGGAGTCTTTCAATACTTTAATAAACTATAAAAGAAAGCTGAGTAAGTACGATTTGTACTGATCTCGGCTTTCTTTTTATTCATGACAATAGAAAGTTTGCCAAGCTTACTGTGAACGAAGGTCTATTGCTTGTTCGCGGTTCCATATTGAAGCTCGGCAGGACTTAACGTTTCATTCATACTACCGGTTCGATAGCCTTTCAGATCCAGAGAAACATAGGTGAAGCCTATTTTACGCAATTCATTATATATCTGATTGCGAAGCTGGGGATCAAGCAGGAGCTTAAACCCATTCTCGTCTGTTTCAATTCGGGCCAGATTGTTATGGATACGGACTCTAACCTGCCAGATACCAAGATCCAACAGATATTGCTCGGCCTTATCAATCATAATTAATCGTTCGGGAGTGATGCTTTCGCCGTAAGGAAATCGGGAGGATAAGCAGGCAAAGGAGGGCTTATTCCAGGTAGGCAGCTTTTGCTCCTTTGATAATATTCGGATTTCATCCACTTCTTAATAATTCGAGTAATTCATCATATTTTTCCTTTAACTGATCCATTTTACACTCCTTACTTAAAATTAGTTAGTAAATATTTACCTAAAATAATAAATGCCTAGTTTTCATATAAGATAAGTATGATATATTATATAATGAAATGATGATATTTACAAGTATTGATCATTTAATGAATATAAAATAGATAGAGTATCAATTTTATATCAATTCTATTAAAAACAAGTTGCATATTAAGTATAACAGGAATATAATACAATCAAACAGTTGAACAATCAATCAACTGAACAATTGATGAATTATTAATATAACATAGAGAACAGCAATCGGAAGGGAGTAGATATTATGAGCCAAGATAAATTTGCAGTCTGTGATTGTGAAGTCATTCACTCAGATGTCGTAGAGGAGGTACGCCAGACGATGCCTCAGGAAGAGACTCTATATGACCTGGCAGATTTCTTTAAAGTATTCGGAGACAGTACAAGAATTAAGATATTATGGGCACTGGATCGAAGCGAAATGTGTGTCTGTGATTTGGCAGTATTATTAAACATGACGAAATCCGCTATATCGCATCAGCTTAAGACACTCCGCCAGGATAAGCTTGTGAAACACCGAAAGGATGGCAAGATCGTATACTACTCACTGAAGGATGAGCATGTAAAGAATATTCTGGAAATAGGACTTGAGCATATCGGTGAAAAGTAAAAAGTGTGGGTCCGCGTAGCGGTCGAAGGGAGATAATGTATGAGTATTAAAAAGGAATATAGTTTAGAGGGGTTGTGCTGTGCGAATTGCGCATCGAAAATCGAAGAAGAGGTCCGAGCCTTGGCGGAGGTCTCTGATGCTAACATTAATCTTATGAATAACAAATTGAGTATAGGGCTTAGTTCCGGTGATTTTGATATTACCTCTGCAGTGAAACGGATTGTAGCGGCTCATGAGCCGTCTGTTAAGGTGTTGGATTGGTCCGCAGCGGCAGAAGGGAAGCCTAAGGAGCAGGTGGAGAAGGAAGAGGCAGGGGAGCTTAAGTCTTACCTAATACGACTTGGAGTCGCAGTGGTCATTACTATAATTGTATCGTTATTTATGCTGCCTTCTGTAATAAGGATATCATTTTTGATTCTTGCATACCTTCTGGCTGGTTATGAGATATTATGGTCGGCCGCGAAGAATATACGCAAGGGTCAGGTTTTTGATGAGAATTTTCTGATGGGTATTGCTTCTCTGGGAGCATTTTTCATCGGAGAGACGGTAGAAGCAATCGCAGTTCTGGTCTTCTATGGAATTGGCGAGTTACTACAGGATATGGCAGTTCATAGATCAAAGAAGAACATAACCGGGCTTATGGATATCCGACCGGATTACGCGAACCTCATTGACGGAGACAGCATCAGTGTTGTTTCTCCGGAGCGGGTGGCAGTAGGTAATATAATTTTAATAAGGCCGGGTGAGCGTGTTCCTCTGGATGGAGTGGTTATCAAAGGAAACAGCTTTTTAGATACCAGGGCACTTACCGGTGAGAGTGTTCCCAGAGAAGTTTTACCCGGTGATCATGTGTTATCCGGCACGATTAATACCAGCGGAGTGATTGAGGTTGAGATTACTAAGAGTTACGGCGAAGCTACTGTCTCGAAGATTCTCGAGCTAGTTCAGAATGCCGGCAGTAAGAAGTCTAAGAGTGAGAAGTTTGTCACCAAATTCGCCAGATATTATACACCGATTGTTGTATATGCTGCGGTTACCGTTGCTGTACTTCCTCCATTACTTGGTTTTGGTGCATTTTCGGATTGGCTGTACCGGGCTCTTAGCTTTCTGATTATTTCCTGTCCCTGTGCACTGGTTATTTCTATCCCGCTTAGCTTCTTCGGTGGTATCGGTGGAGGTGCAAAGCAAGGTATCCTTATCAAAGGCGGCAATTATCTGGATGCGCTGAAGCAGGTAGATACTGTTGTATTTGATAAAACAGGAACCTTGACCAAGGGAGTATTCGAGGTAGTTAAGGTTTCACCCGTAGACCAGGTATCTTCGGAGGAGTTATTAAGGCTTGCTGCAATTGCCGAAAATCATTCCCTTCACCCGATCGCAAAATCGATTAAAGCCTTCTATGAGAAATCAAATCCCGGGATTGCTATAGAGACGGCTCAGATTACAGAAATCGCAGGGCACGGTGTGGCAGCGGAATATGACGGTCAAACCATCTATGCGGGAAATGATAAGCTGATGCACACCTATGGAATTGAAGCTCCTGAGGTTATGGCCGTCGGCAGCATCGTATATATTGCAGTAGGAAGAGATTACATGGGCTACCTTCTTATCGCTGATGAGTTGAAGGATGGAGTTCGGGATATGATTGCCCAGCTAAAGCAATTTGGTGTAAGAAGAACCGTTATGCTGACCGGTGATCATACTAGTACAGCAAGAGAAATCGCAGAGCTTTGCGGTGTGGATGAGTATCGGGCCGAGCTTTTACCCCAGGATAAGGTTTCCTGGTTTGAACGATTGAAATCAGAGGTGACCGGCAAGGGAAAGATTATATTTGTAGGAGACGGCATCAACGATGCACCTGTTCTCGCGCAGGCAGATATCGGCATCGCCATGGGTGGTGTGGGATCTGATGCAGCTATTGAGGCGGCAGATATCGTTATCATGAATGACGAGATCGGTAAGATTGCAACAGCGATGAAGATTGCCCGTAAGACAAAGTCAATTGTTACCCAGAATATCATTTTTGCATTGGGTGTAAAGCTTCTTATTATGCTGCTTGCCTTCTTTGACATCACCTCAATCTGGTTTGCTATCTTCGCAGATGTAGGAGTCGCACTTATTGCCTTATTTAATGCAATGAGAGCCATGAGAGTAAGATAAAATCAACTCATATTCATACCGGAAGAGCACGCTCTGCGAGCTTCTCCGAGGCCTATTTACAGCATTAATCGCATATATGCTAGCAATTGGAAAGGATGTGGATCGGTTCATCTCGGTGCACATCCTTTTTAACGGATAGCCAAAATTTGCTACAAAAGTTGACACATAACTGCCAAAATTACCATTTATTATATTGGTAAAAGTACTAATATAATCCATGATTTTTACCGATATATTGATTAAGATATGGTTTAGGAGGTTACATAATGAGTGTAGCAAAAAAGGTTGGAATATCAGTCGTATTCAGTTTATTATTCTTAGTCCTATTGGCAGCGGTCCGGCAGGAAAAGGCTTATGCCTCAGGTGTTACTCTGCCTGAATTTCATTTTGAGATAGGAGGCAAAGAATATGGTCATCTTTCTACGATAGAATTGAAAAATTCATCGGATTACATCAACGTTGTGGCCGATGGATGGGCAACCCCTGTTACTGTGGACTGGGTATCCCAATCGCCGGGAGTGGTTACCTTGGATCCGGGAGATGTAGCAACATCCAAGAAAATGGTGAGACAAGGCCCTGGCTATGCTACAATTACAGCGTATATAACCTCAGGGAGCTATCAGAAAACGTTGAGCTGTGTCGTATGGGTGGATCTGGAGGTTGATAAGAGTAAGACACCCTTAAAGCAGATTACAACCACAGGGAATCAAGTACTTGAGCTTAAAAATATTGGTGATAAGAAGACTATCAAATTAAAATATATCGATTATACTTCAGGTGCAACGACCGTATCAGGCGGAGCTATTGCGGCAGGTGTCATGTTTTCAAGCAGCAACACCTCGGTTGCTACCGTAGATGAGACTAGCGGTGAAGTAACCGCAGTCGGCAGCGGTACATCGGTGATCACAATGCAGACGACTACGATGTCCGGTAGAGATAAGCCGCTGAGCAAGACATTGACAGTTGTAGTATCTCCGAAGTTCACGATAAATTTTAACTCTTTATCAGGAAGTGCAATTTCATTACCGTCTGCCATTTCTCCTGACAGTAATGATCCTATCAATATCGTAGAGGATGTGCCAAGCAGATTTACACTCATTTCTGAGGCAAAACTTGCCAAGTATCTGAAGTGGGAAGTATATGATTTGAGTGAAAAACCACGTGAAAAGCTGAAGGCTGATTCTGCCAAGTTAAAATATACCATTAGTGATCTTAGCGGTAACGTTGAATTTGAAAACGTAAAAGCAGGAACCTACGAGATTTATGCTATTGCTGATGAGGACTATAAGTTAGAGACATTTGTGGATAAGGCATATATGAAGATTGTTGTTCCGATTCGCATTAATGATCTCAGCATTACAATGCAGGTAAAAGATACCTATGATATTTTTGCTAACTCGAATATACCAAGTACTAATACCTTTCATTATGAGACAAGTGATCCCAATATAGTAAGCGTTGATAGTAAAGGAATACTGACCGCCGGTAAAAGGGGTATAGCGACAATTACCTGTAGCTATAATAAGAGCTTGAATTTATTTACATTTCCCATCCCTGATTTTGAAATTACGGTACGCGTCATTGACGGAATTTCACTAAGCATGACCAATGCGATCATTAATACAAAGGGTACCCTGCAGCTGATTGCAACTGTCACCGATTCCACGGTCCCAATCGTATGGAATAGCAGTGATAAATCCATTGCAACTGTTGAAGGAGGTCTAGTTACCGGAGTTAAGAAAGGTAAGGTAAGGATAACAGCACAGCAGACGATTGATGGTATTGTTAAGAAGGCTTACTGTGATATTACAGTACAACAGTCGGTGGACACAATCACTGTGGATCCGTTAGAGAAGACCCTGGCAATCGGCGATTATACAACATTGTATGCCAAAATCAAACCAGATGATTTGTCCAATATAGTACTGCAATGGAAATCTTCTGATATTAATGTTGTAAAAGTTATTGAAGCGAGTCCTTTAACAGCTACGATTCAGGCTGTAGCAGGCGGACACGCGGTTATTTCGGCGATCAATCAGGATAATGTTGTGGTTGGCTATTGCCACGTAAGCGTTCAACAGCCAGTTACAGGTGTCACATTATCAGAGTCCAATATAATAATCGATTTGAAGACTTCTAGGCTTCAGCTGCGTGCAACCGTAGCACCGGAAAATGCTTTGAATAAGACAATTGTCTGGAGTTCTACCGATGCATCGGTCGCAACAGTCGATCAGAATGGCTTGGTGAGCATTAAGAAAGCCGGAAAAGTCTCAATTATTGCAACATCTCAGGATTCTCCGGCCATTACGGCGGTTTGTAATATTACTGTAAATATACCCGTAACCACGATTGCCCTGGATGAGACGTCTAAGACGATGTATGTGGGTCAATCCCAAAGACTAACCTATATATTACTTCCTACGAATGCCAGCAATAACAGCGTTACCTGGATATCTACCAATCCAAGTGTGGCTACGGTTGATAAGACAGGTTTAGTCTCTGCTAAGAGTGTAGGAACTACTGCTATTATATTAAAGACTCTGGAAAATGGACAATCCGTATTTTGTAATATTACGGTAAAGCAGGTGGCTACCGGAATTAAGCTGGATGCAGCTACCTTGAACCTAAAGGCCGGTGAGAGTCATATATTTAAGCCAACCTTAACGCCGAAAAACAGTACGGATACTACTATAATATGGGAATCCTCTGATACCAGGGTCGCGACGGTAGACAAAGATGGTAAGGTTATAGCAAAAGCTGCAGGCTCTGCCATTATCATAGCAAGGCTGAATACCGGTGCAGTCGCATACTGCAAGGTTAATGTTACTTTACCGGTTAGCGGATTAATACTTAACTTCACTGATAAATCCATCTATGTCGGTGAGAAGTTCAAGCTGAAGGTATCTGTAAACCCTAGTACGGCCACTGAATTGGGTGTTACCTGGAAGTCTTCTAATACAAGTATTGCTACCATCACTGAGGATGGAGAGGTGACAGGTGTTGCCGGCGGAACGGCAATCATCACCTGTACCACAAAGGACGGCGGTTACTCAGCCATGTGTGTGCTTACTGTATTAGAAGCGGTATCCACTATTACATTAAATTATCAGACTTATTATCTCGGTGTAGACAAGACAGTGTTCCTGGTGGCAACCGTTTCGACACCGAATGCCTCCAATAAAGATGTATACTGGTCCACAAGCAATTCGGATATCGCGACTGTCAACCAGAAGGGTAAGGTTACCGGAAAGAAGCTGGGACATGTTACGATAACTGCAATGGCATTGGATGGCACCGAGGTAGAAGCTTCCTGTGAGATTCAAGTAGTGAAGCCGGTGGAAAGCGTTTCCTTGAATAGTACATCCATCTCCTTACTGGTAGGTCAGACCAGGAAATTAAAAGCTACTGTTGCACCCAAAAATGCAACGATAAAGTCACCGAAGTGGACCTCCAGCGATCCAAGTGTTGCAATTGTAGATGAAGACGGAGAGATTATCGCCATCAAAGCCGGCTCTACGACGATTACTGCAGAGGCTGGAGATAACAGCGGTAAGAAAGCATTGTGCTATGTTACTGTATATGACAGGGTAGCATCGACGGGAATTACACTTCAGGACAAATCCATTGTAATGTTGCCCGGAGAAGAGAAGATTGTGCAGATGGTTCTAATTCCAGCCGCTTCCACCGATAGTGCAACCTGGAGCTCTGACAATAATGCAATTGCAAAGGTTGACAAGAATACAGGTAAGATTACAGCAAGATCAACCGGCGTAGCATATATAACAGCAATGACAGATTCCGGTAAGACCGCTCAGGTTGAGGTTATCGTAATAGGCTTGAATATAACCGATATCACATTGCAGGAATATACGAGATTTGATACGCCGTTACAGGTAGAGGGAGCAACCTCCAAAGTAACCTGGAGCAGCAGCAATCAATTAGTAGCAGAGGTTAGAAACGGCAATGTAATATCAAAGGGTAAGGGAGAAGCAACGATTACAGCCATTGTAAGCGGTCGAAAGCTAACCTGTAGGATAAAGGTTGTAAAGATTTGATCGAGTTTAGCGCATCGTTCATCACCACATTTATGAATATATTAGGTATCCTATAAATATTAGATGAACTAGTTTTTCTCATAAATAATTGCTTGAGGAAGAAGGGAAGCTGTATCGCTTTCCTTCTTCTTTACGTTATTACTTGCTTCATAAAATGTCTTCAAAGCTAACATTTTGAATACATACTTCATAAAAGTTTGCGAAGCTGACTTTTTGAATACATGATTACTGAAAGCCTACAAGATCTGGCTTTCAGTAATACCCATAATTTATTCACTATTTTGCATAACGAAGGTCTTCTAATCTGTACATTCCTACAAGGATTTAAAGTTGGGATTGCGAATAAATTTTTCATATGATACAATACTTTCAGAACATATGTTTTACAATTGCTGTGATAAACTCTATGGAAAAGAGGGATACTATTTGTTAATCAGCTTGCATGTGAAGAATTTTGCGATTATTAATGAGGTTGAGGTATACTTTAAAGACCATTTAAACATTATGACAGGTGAGACCGGCGCCGGTAAATCCATCATTATCGGATCAGTGAATGCAGCCCTCGGAGCGAAGATTAATAAGGACATTGTTCGAAGTGGCGCAGAATATGCTTTAGTCGAGCTCGTTTTTGAGACTAAGGATGAGACGGTTTTCGATGCGATGCGTGAACTTGATGTTCCCATTGAAGGGGAACAGATCATCATATCACGCAAGATTATGAATGGCAGAAGTATCTGTAAGATTAATGGGGAGAATGTAACAGCCTCTGCTTTATCTGCAATTGCAGGCTTGTTGATAGATATACACGGACAGCATGAGCATCAGTCCTTATTGAATAAAGCGAAGCACATGGAGATCGTGGATCGTTTTGCTAAGGATGAGATAGGCCAGCTTAAATCGGAGTTGGAACTAAGCTATAAGGAATACCTTAGATTGAAGCAGGAATTTGAGCAATCCGGGATTGATGAAGAAAAGCGGTTAAGAGAGATTTCTTTTTTAGAATATGAAGTGAATGAGATTAAGAGCGCAGCTTTAAAACAGGGTGAAGACGAAGAGCTTGCGATTCAATATAAGAAATTATCCAATGCTAATACAATATCAGAGGGTATACAGAATGTGTACCGATATACCGGTTATGATCCTAATGCTGCCGGAGATTCGGTTGGACGAGCTCTTCGCCAGCTGATTAAGCTCGCCGAATTTGATGATACGATTAGCGGGCTGTTAAGTCAGGTAACAGATATTGACGGTTTACTGAATGATTTGAACAGAGACCTGTCACAGTATATCTCTGCTTTGGAGAATCCGGAAGAAGAGCTGACAGTGGTAACAAAGCGCCTGGATCTGATTAACCATTTGAAATCAAAATACGGTAATTCTGTGGAGCAGATATTGAATTACTGTGAAGCCTGTGAGGCAAAGCTTAACAAGTATCAGGATTATGACGAATACATGAAAGAACTCGGTAAGAAATTGTCCGTCTCTGAAAGTAAATTGAAGCAGCTGTGCAGCCATTTATCGGAGATACGTAAGAGAAAAGCGAAGGATCTGACAGAACGGATTAGAGAAGCATTAGTTGCCCTTAATTTTCTGGATGTAAAGTTTGAGATGACATTTGAACAGACTGAGCATTATACGGCGAATGGCTTTGATGACGGAGAATTTATCATATCCACGAATCCGGGTGAAGCTCTGAAGCCTTTGTCAAGAATTGCCTCCGGTGGTGAGCTTTCTCGTATTATGCTAGGTATAAAATCTGTTCTGGCTGATAAGGATGAGATTGAAACTTTAATATTTGATGAAATTGATGTTGGTATCAGCGGAAGGACTGCGCAGAAGGTATCCGAACAGCTATCCATCATAGCGAAGCATCATCAGATCATCTGTATCACTCATCTGGCTCAGATAGCATCCATGGCAGATTCTCATTATATTATCGAAAAACAGACAGACGGAGTGTCAACTCAGACTTTAATCCGTAAGCTGGATGATATCGAGACAATTGATGAAATCTCTCGTATTTTGGGAGGGGCCGAGATAACAGAGCGTGTAAGAGAGAACGCAAAAGAGATGAAGGAATTAGCGATGGCTACTAAAAAATACAAGCTTTAAAATTTGAAAACAGAGAATACTTACATTAAGGATATACAATACTATGTATATCCTTTTTTGATTCTTACAATAAATATTGGATATTCTGCGAGCGCGCTCGCGAACCTAAGAAACTCGCTTGCGCGGTTTTTTTGGACAAAGCTAAAGGACATGAGGTGAAAGGATGAGGAGCAGGCGAAGATACAGAAGGTTTTTAATCTCCCTTTTTATATTGAATATATTTGTGATCGCATTTTATATATACTACTCGATTGATAAGAACATACCTGATGAAATCAAGATATTAGTTGGGACCGAAGAGCGTTTTGATTTTGGCATGCCTCTCAAGGGTAAAATAACATCAGAGGATATCGGTGTTATTCAAGTAAATGATCTTAGTGTTCCGTCAGAACAGATCAGAGTTGACTTAAATCAACCGTTTACTTTAGAGTCATCACAAGCAGGAACCTATAACATGGACTTGAAACTGTTTGGCTTGATTAATTTCAAGCGGGTTTCTGTGGATGTTATAGAAACCAGAGAATTGATTCCATGTGGAAGCCCCATCGGTATCTATGTTGAAACAGATGGGATCCTGGTTCTCGGAAGCGGCAGGATTACCGGGATTGATGGTCTTAATTATGAGCCAACCAGAGATAAACTAAAATCAGGAGATTATATCCTGGCTATAAATGGGGTTGCAGTGGACCGCAAGGACGATTTTATTGATTTGATTCAGGAATGTGAAGGTAAGGATATTACCCTGCTGGTAAGGCGCAACAATGATAAGATGTCAATACGGATATCGCCTGTTAAGACAGCAAGCGGCAGCTACAAGATAGGAGCATGGATACGTGATAATACACAGGGCATCGGAACACTGACCTTTATTTCGACAGATGGACAATTTGGAGCCTTAGGTCACGGAATAACGGATATCGATACAGGTTTGCTCATGGATGTGAAACAGGGATCCATCTACACAGCCGAAATTATGTCGATAATCAAAGGAAAAGAGGGTGAACCCGGAGAATTAATCGGTATGATAAGGCAAAGCGATAAGTATAGAATAGGGAGCATCACCAATAACACTTATCAGGGTATCTTCGGTAAGATTGGTTATGAATACGATGAAGGTCTTGATATGGAGCCTCTTGAAATTGGGCTGAAACAAGAGGTTGTGAAAGGGAAAGCTTACATTCGCTGTAATGTGGAAAATAAAATCACGGATTATGAGATTAATATCGAAAGCGTGGACATCAGTAACAGCAATCACAGTAAGGGCATAGTCATACGAATCATCGATCAGAGGCTGCTGGAACTGACCGGAGGTATCGTACAAGGAATGAGTGGCAGCCCTATTATCCAAAATAATAAGATAATTGGTGCGGTTACGCATGTATTTATACAGGATTCAACGAAAGGTTACGGTACTTTCATAGAAAACATGCTAAATAATTTAGAATAAGGAGAACTTTTGTTATAAAAATAAATCGACGAAATCAGCACGAATACTAATTAAAAAAATTTAATTATACAGCATATTAATTGTTTAAAATTACCAATCCTACAAAATGTTGTGGTTTCCGCTTTTTCCATTATAAATAGCATTAATTCTGTGTCGAATGGTGCGACAAGAAACATTTGAAAGTTAAAAATGTTATGTCTATAATGCAGATATGGTAAAAATTTACAGAGTTAGGTTTTGCAAAACTTGTCGTATATGTTTTTGGATTTCATGTTGCATAATGGCTTATAATGTAAAATACTAATAATAAAAGTCACATTATGGCGCTTATATTTTGTACATTTTGCTAAAGTGATAAACGTTGACGCTGAAATAGTCAAGATGTATAAT
>JAEZKL010000102.1 GCA_023415475.1 Bacillota bacterium
GCTTATTATACTCCTGCCGCTTACATACCAAATGGAAATATCTCCGGTGCTGACCTTGGCGTCGGTGACCTGACCAACCCTCAGGATATGTTTGTGGCAGAGGACGGCAAGGTTTTTATTGCAGATACGGGCAATAACCGGATTGTTGTGTTGAATGCAGAAATGAAGCTGGAGAAGGTCATTGAAGGCTTTGATAATAACGGAACCTCTGATCACTTTCAAGCACCCTCCGGCATATACGTCACGGATAATAATGAACTATATATTGCAGATACGGACAATTTGCGTGTAGTAGCGCTGAAGGAGGATGGGACTCTTCTCAAAATTATACAGAATCCAACCTCCGAGGTTCTACCGGATGACTTCCAGTTCGCACCCTTGAAGGTAACCGTGGATTATGCGGATAGAGTCTATGTTATTGCCAAGAATATGTTTCAGGGTATTATGGCCTTTGATCAGAATTCTGATTTTTCAGGCTTTAGCGGAACCATAAAGGTTACCATCAGTAATTATGAGAAGATCTGGAGAAGGCTATCTACTAAGGCACAGAGACAGAGACAGGTTCAATTTATCCCCACAGAGTTTACCGGTGTCGATATGGCTCCCGATGGCTTTGTTTACGCCACTAATGTGGATGCAAAGGGCATACAGTCAGTCAGACGATTGAATCCGAAGGGGCAGGATGTGATCCAGAAGAGTACTTTGGAGACCCGTGATTCGAAGCTCAGCGGTGATGTATATTTCTTTATGGGACCGGAATATTCCGGACCCTCAAGGATTGTTGATATAGTATATCGAGACTATGGAATTTACTCGGTGGTCGATATGACCAGAGGCAGAATATTTACCTATGATCATGAAGGAAATATTCTTTATATCTTTGGCGGAAGGGGAAGCCAGGAGGGCACCTTCAAGAACCCGGTTGCCATTGAGACGAAGGGCGATATGATTATGGTCTTAGATTCCTACCGAGCTGAGATTATGACCTTTGTTGCTACCCAGTACGGTAATCTGATTAACCAGGCGGTAGTACTGCGGTATGATGGTGATGAAGCTTCAGCCGTAAAAGTATGGAGAGAGGTACTGAAATTAGACTCCAACTTTGAGCTTGCCTATGATGGTATCGGAAAATCTCTGCTTGCTGCCGGTGATAATAAGACCGCCATGAAATATTTCAAGCTTGGTATGGAGCGTAGATATTATTCGATCGCCTTTAAGCGCTATCGAGATGATATTTTGAAGGATAATCTGGGATATGTTCTTAGCGCAGGACTTTTCATTGTTTTGGCACTTGCTGTTCGAAGGCTGATAAAGAATATGAAAAGGAAAGGAGATGGAGCGGATGAGTAAGAAGGAAAAAATATTCTATCCATTTTATGTTATTTCCCATCCCTTAGACGGTTTTTATGAGGTTCGGCACAGGGAAAAGGGGAGTGTTCCCATTGCATTGCTGTTAGTCTTTCTATTTGGATTGTCCTTTTCTCTTAATCGGAGATATGCCGGATTTGTCGTTAATTTAATTAATCCGATGGATGTTGATGTAAGACTGGAGATGGTCGGTGTATTCGCGGCGGTACTGTTGTTTGCGACAGCCAACTGGTCTATCACCTGCCTGATGGAGGGTGAGGGAAGATTTAAGGATATCCTGACCGTAATCGGATATTCTATGCTCCCTATGGTGCTTGTTTTTGTTCCCTCCACCCTTCTTTCCTGGTTTATAGCAGCCGATGAAGAGAGTATTTATTACATATTAATCTATGCGTCGGTATTATTCTTTGTAGTACTGTTATTGGTCGGTATTATGGTGATTCATAACTTTAGTTTTGGCAAAACCTTAGTAACACTAGTGTTAACCTTTGTGGCGCTTCTTTTAATCATTTTTGTTATTCTGCTTTTGGTATCACTGATTAACCAGGTATGGTTGTTCCTGGAGAGTGCTTATACTGAATTGATATTAAGAGCTTAAGGGGGGCGAGGTTGTGAATAAATCGAAAAGAATTCGACTCATTATAATAATAACGATCGTCCTTGGTTTGCTAGGTTATGTGGCTAATCTCTGTGTGAATTATATCTTTTATGACGAATACAAAAAATATCTGACGCAGGATGAGACAGCAGAGGTAAAGGAATTTAATGAGCGAGAGGATAGCGAGCCTAAGATAGACGGCATGGTTTTGGCAGCAGAGAATGATATCCTTAAGCTATATACCGATACTGCTACAACAGAGGTTGCTGTTTACGACAAAAGGTCCGGTGAGATCACCTATTCAAATCCTGTGAAGAGAGCAGAGGATCCTCTTGCGAAGGGACGAAATCAGGTGGATCTTAATTCCCAATTCATGCTGACCTATTATGACACCAGTATGACCCAGATTACGATGTACAACTATGATTACAGCGTGGAGCGGAAGCAATTTGAATATAAAAGTTTAGAAAACGGTATCCGTTATGTTTATATGCTGGGTAATCTGGATAGTCCTACTGGACTGGTACCTCCAATCATTACGGAAGCACGTCTGCAGGAGAAGATCTTAAGCAAATTGACAGAGAAGGAAGCGAAGTCCTTCCGAAATAATTACCTTACCTCCGATACCGTCGAAGGTTTTCTGGAATTGACCGATGGAGCTCTGGCAAGTAAGGTTGGTCTGTCAAAGCTGCAGAAGCTTGTTGAGAAGTCAGGCTATACTCAGGCTGATTTTGATGAGGATGCGGCGGCAGCGGCCGGTGGCGATGCGGTAGAACGTACTACCTTTACTGTGACCATGGATTACAAGCTGGAGGGAGATAAGCTGATTGTATCAATTCCGACCAGTGAGATTATCGAGACGGGCAGCGGTCGGTTGGCTAACATCGATGTGCTTTCTTATTTCGGAGCCGGAAGCTCAGAGGAAGAAGGATACCTCATCGTTCCAAACGGCTCCGGTTCATTGATCAATTTTAATAACGGAAAGAAGACGGAACGTTATAACCAATATGTTTATGGTATGGATGAAATGCTTCAGTCCTTCACTGTAATTGAAGATACCGAGAAAGCAAGGCTACCGGTCTATGGAATAAAGCATGCTAAGAGTGCTGTATTTGCAGAAATAACGGAAGGAGATACCCTGGCTAATATCATAGCAGAGGTCTCCGGAGATACGAATAGCTATAATTATGTTTATCCATCCTTCCTGATCCGAGGCTCGGAAAAGGTATCCATGTTTGGGGTTGAGGGTGTCTCCGCTGATTTACCGACACTGGAAAAGGAGATCTATGATGTCAATCTTACCATCAGCTACTCCTTCCTGGAGGAGAAGGCGGCAAGCTATTCCGGTATGGCGACCTATTATCGTAACGAGTTGATCAAACGCGGCGAGCTGGCACAGAAGGAGGCTTCAGAGATGCTTCCCTTCTATTTGGATATCATAGGCGGGGTAAAGATGCAGCGAAGCTTCCTTGCCGTTCCATACTTAAGTGTATATCCAATGACTTCCTTTCATGAGGCAGAGAAGATAATTGATGCCTTTGCCGATCACGACATTACTAATCTGCGTGTAAATTATCTGGGCTGGTTTAATGGAGGTTATTACCATAATGCTGCAAAGAAGATTAAAGTAGAGCGTAAGCTGGGTGGCAGGAGAGGTCTGGAGGAGCTAAATCAAAAGCTGACAGAGCTTGGCGGCCGGCTTTACGGAGATGTAGCCTTCCAGAAGGTGACCCGGGCAGCAGACAATTTCAAATATCGGATGGAAAGCTCCATGTATTATTCGGGTTATCCTGTTTCCTTCGGTAAGGTGAATCCGGTAACGGTCAGGCAGACCAGTAGCTTAGGCTACACTGAGAGCATATATAACATTATATCGCCGAAATTTCTGGTGAGATACGTCGATAAATTCGTAAACAAGATCGGACGGATCGATATCTCAGGAATCTCCTTGCGCGACTTAGGTGATACTCTGACCTCGGATAAGAAGAGAACCAATATCATCAACAGGCAGCAGGCAAAGCAGGTGGTACTGGGACAGCTGGAAGCTATTCGCGGGTCGGTTGACCGATTAATGATTAGCGGAGGTAATGCATACTCCTTCGCTTACGCAACCGATCTGGAGAATGTACCGACCAGCCATAATGCCTTCTATATCGTAGATGAAGAGATTCCTTTCTATCAGATGGTGATTCACGGCTGTATAGATTATACGGCCGGAGCTATAAATATAAGCGACAGCTATGATAAGCAGGAAATAATGCTTCGTATGATTGAATTCGGTATGGCGCCGCGCTTTACTCTGTCCTATGAGGAATCCAGTGAAATAAAATACTCTGCCTTGAATAATATGTATACCACTTATTATGAGACTTGGTTATCCGATGCGGTGGAGATCTATCAGAAGGTCAATGAAGTTTTAATGCATGTGGAAAATAGTACAATGACAGAGCATACGATTCTTGCTGCAGGGGTTAAGAGAATCACCTATGACAACGGAGTAGTGATTTACATTAACACCAATGAGAAAGAAGTATTTTATGACGGTGTGAAGATTGCTGCGAAGAGTTACATGGTAGAGGGGGGCAGGCAATGAAAACGAAAAGATTAACACTAAAGCAAAAAAGAGCAATCGTTGGTCTCCTCTTTATTCTGCCTTGGTTTATCGGATTTCTGGTTTACTATGTGAGAAGCTTATTTCTAACGATACAATTCTCACTGAGTAATATTGAGATAGCGGAAACCGGCGGCTACACGGCAAGCTTTATCGGATTGGATAATTATAAATTTGCGCTCTTTCAGCATGGCGTTTTTAATCAAGTCTTAGTGAATTCCTTGAGCGACATATTGATTGATGTGCCCTTTATCATCTTTTTCAGTTTGTTTATAGCAATATTATTAAATACCAAATTTAAAGGTAGAGCGATGGTAAGAGCAATTTTCTTCCTGCCGATTTTACTGGGCTCCGGTGCAGTGCTTGAAACACTGCAGCTGGCGACAGAACAGATACAGGGTGGTGCCAGCACGACGATTTCTGAGATGTCTTACACCAATGGTGTGAATGTAGATTATTTCTTATCGATATTCATTGATTTGGGGTTACCGGATCGGTTTGTGGACTATATTCTTGACCTGGTCAGCAGAATTTATGATATTGTACGTGCCTCCAGTGTGCAGATCATTATCTTTATTGCGGCACTCCAGTCCGTATCCTCTTCTCTTTATGAAGTATCAAAGATTGAAGGAGCAACCACCTATGAAACCTTTTGGAAGGTGACCTTCCCAATGGTGTCTCCTTTGATATTAACAAATGTTGTTTACACAATCGTAGATTCCTTTGTTAACAGCCGGGTGGTTGATATGGCCTACCAGGCAGCCTTCACCAGCTTCAATTATGGGCTGAGTGCGGCAATGAGTATGTTGAGTACACTTATCGTGAGTGCCATACTACTGATTGTAGGTGCAGCCATAACGAAATTTACATTCTATTATAACTAGAAGGGAGGAAGAGCTTTGAAGGTTAATGATATTTGTCTCACTTTAAAAAGACTGAATGAGGATACCGTACTCATCAATAAGAGATCCAGATATATTCATAAAACAAAGGCTATCCTCTTTTCTATATTTAAATTTCTAATTTTATTGGGGATATCTTATATTATCCTTGGGCCGGTAATCAGCATTTTAAGTAATTCCTTCTATTCCTCCGGTGATGTTTATAATCCAAGTGTCTTTTTATTTCCGCTCAGACCGACCTTGGAGAACTATGCATTAACCTATATGCGTCTGGATTACTGGAAGGCTCTGGGCTTTACCATGCTGTACACAGGAGCACTTACGTTAATCCAGGTTATGATTGCTTCGATGGCAGGCTATGGCTTTGCCCGGTTTGATTTTCCCTTTAAAGGATTTCTGTTTGGATGTGTTGTCATTACCATCGTATTACCGACCCATACCATTATGCTTCCCTTATATCAGCATTTTAGAAATTGGGATCCGATGGGTTTGGCCAGCTTATTTACCGGAGGTCCGGTCAATCTGTTGTCTTCAGAGGCACCCATGGTAATAATGACACTCTTCGGTGTGGGACTGCGATCCGGCTTATTTATCTATATATTCCGCCAATTCTTCCGTGGACTGCCGAAGGAAATCGAGGAGGCGGCTTTTATTGACGGGGCAGGTATGTGGTATACCTATTTTAGAATTATGCTGGTCAATGCTATTCCATCCGTTGTAACAGTTACCGTATTCTCGATGGTATGGCAGTATAATGATATGTTTTATTCCAGACTCTTTTCCATACCCTCCGGCAGAAATATCACCTTCCGGTTATCGACAATCCAGGCTACCATCGAGTTTGTTGATCAGGTAAAGGATCCGATGATATCTCAGCTTTATGTATATGCCGGAGTAGTGCTGGTACTGTTACCGATTTTGGTGGTTTATCTGGTCTTACAGAAGTATTTTATGGAGGGCGTTGAACGTAGCGGTATTGTTGGTTAATACGTTCAAAGCTGTCTTAAAATAGAAAATAAAAAAATAGGAGGGGACTCGATGAAAAAAACGAGCAAAAAATTATTAGCACTTCTGTTAGCAGCTGCTATGGTGTTATCCCTTGCAGCATGCGGCAAGAAGGAAGAGCCAACCGTTGCGACACCTACACAGGCTCCTGCAGCTACCGAAGCTGTGGAAGCTACATCTACTCCGGCACCGGTAGTAGAGGAGAAATATCCTGCATTCGATTTTGGAGGCAGAACCATTAAGGTTGGCCTTTGGTGGGATTATTTCTACACCAGTGATCATGACGATATTGCAGATGATCCCGGTTTAAGCAACACAGAGACAGCACAGATGAAGCTCGACAATGTAAGAAGAATTGAAGAAAAATACAATGCAAAGATCCAATTTGTGAACCTTGGCTGGGATGGAATTAAAGAGAGTATCAATACTTCCATCACTGCGGGCACACCCGAATGTGATATCTATCTTTCAGACCTTCAGTTTGGTATTCCCGCAGTAATCAACGGTCTTGCTCAGGATCTTACCACCGTAGCGGCTCCTGATAGCGACTTATTCAATGAGCAGATTATTGTTAAGCCTCTCGAGGCCCTTGGTGGCACCTATTTATTCACTGAGCAGGGCTTGCCTGTGACTGGTATCTTTTTGGGCTACAACGCAACGATGATTGAGGACTTGGGTCTTGAGGATCCTCAGGCATTATATGCGAAGGGTGAGTGGACTTGGGATAAGTTTGCAGAATATGCCCTCGCTGGAACAAAGGATAACGATAATGACGGTACGGTTGATGTATACGGCTACGGCGGTATATTCACAGACTTTATAAATGGTTTGGTTATGAACAACGGTGGATCAATTGCCGGTGCAGTAGCGGAAGGCTTAAGCTCTAAGCCTGTTACTGAGGCATTTGATTTTATTAATAAAATGTACAATGTAGATCAGTCTGCAAGACCTTGGAATGGTGATGACTGGAACGATAATCTGTTAGCATGGTCTGACGGTAAGGTTATGTTCTGGACAGCGCAGGCTTGGTCCTTAAAGCAGGAAGCAGATGCTGCAATTGCTGAGGGCGCTGATTTACCTTTCGACTATCATGTAGTACCTTATCCGGTAGGTCCTAGTGGTGACGGCCAGGCATATAGTCCGGTATCCGGTAACTGGTATTTCATTCCTGTTGGAGTTCAGGAACCTAATAAGGTATTCCAGATTTTTGAGGAATTCCTTAATTGGCACGGCGGACAGACGGAATACAGAGATGATCCGACCTGGTTCGAGAGCTGCTTTACAACAGCAGAGGATGTTGAAATGGCATATTCCACCGGCGTTAACTTAAAGCTTGACCCTTGGGGTAGCTTAGCTCCTAACTTCGACTTTGGCGGTACAATCTGGTGGCCGATCATTGTCAATAAGGATACCACCGTAGCTCAGGCAGTTGAAGCCGGCAAACCTGTATTACAGGATGCATTGAATGTTTTCTACGGTGCAGAATAACCTAAAATAGTAATAAGGCTGCAGTATCAATCCGCTTATTGTCGGAGCATGTGCTTCAATAAAATGTTTGATCGGCTGGTTCGGTACTGCAGCCATTTGTAATATAGAATCGTATAGCTAAGAGATAAGGATGAATCACATATTTGTATGTGCTAATGCTGCTTACAGAGGGGAGAACAGGGTATGAAGAAGTTCTTATGGAGATGGATATTAATGGTACTGATAGCAACACTGGTTGTCGTGGGCTGCGATAAAGAAAAGGAAGCTGTCAGCTTCACACCTTCAGTAAAAGCAGTTGACAAAACGGATGAGATAGTACCTTCTGAAGGAATAGCAGAGGAAGAGGAGCCGACGTCTGAAGTACCGATAAAAGAACCGGATCCTAATTATGATAAGAATTTCATATTGATTATCGAAGCAGAGGCAGCGGATTTTACCGGTACTACAAAGATAGAGGCTGAGAAGGAAGGCTACAGTGGGACTGGTTATCTGAATGCTTTAACCGGGGAGAAGGATACCATTACCTTTACGGTAAGTGTTACCGGCACAGGAGCTTATGATTTGAACTTTATCAGTGCAGGGAATACCGGTCATAAAGAGAATAATGTCGTTGTCGATGGAATTAATGTCGGAACAGCAATTGTGGAAGGAAATGATTTTACAGATTCTATGCTGGAGCGAGTGTATCTGACTGCCGGTGAACATAAGATAGTGCTGACAAAGAATTGGGGGTGGATCTTATTGGATGCTCTTAAGATATCAGCATCTAAGGAAGCGGATAACTCCATTTATGAGGTATCCTCAAGCCTGGTTGATCCGAAGGCGACAGAACGTACAAAGAGATTGATGCAGTATCTGACAGATATGTATGGGGATTATATTATATCCGGACAATATGGGGACAGGGGAATCAACGGACCGGAATTCAAGGCAATTAACCAGGCTTCCGGTAAATATCCTGCAATGCTAGGTCTTGACTTTATTGAGTATACTCCCTCAAGAGTAGCGAATGGTTCTAATGGTATGGATGTTCAATATGCCAAGGATTTTGATAAAGCAGGCGGTCTTGTTACCTTTGCATGGCATTGGAATGCACCGGAGAAATATCTGATCAACAGCAAGTCACAGCCCTGGTGGAAGGGTTTTTATACCGAGGCTACGACCATTGATCTTGCTGCTATTATGAACGGTGATGATCCGGAGGGCTATGACCTGTTACTCAAGGATATTGATGTGATAGCCTTTCAGCTAAAGAGACTGCAGGAGATGGATATCCCGATTCTTTGGAGACCGCTGCATGAAGCCAGTGGCGGGTGGTTTTGGTGGGGAGCCTCGGGACCGAAGGCATATATTGAGCTATATCAACTTTTGTTTGACCGTCTGACGAACTATCATGAGATACACAATCTAATATGGGTATGGAACGGACAGAATAAAGAGTGGTATCCCGGAGACGAATTTTGTGATATAGTAGGAACTGATATTTATCCCGGAGAGAGGGTATATTCCTCTCAGGTAGGAAGCTTTTGTAATCTGGTTGAATGGACCGGTGATACCAGAAAACTTGTAGCGATGACGGAGAATGGTTGTATGTTTGATCCTGAGCTGGCAGTACGCGATAATGCGATGTGGTCCTACTTCGGTACCTGGGAAGGTGAGTTCTTAACCTTGAACAATACCTATACCTTATCGGAAAAGTATACAGAAACTGATATGCTGGTAAAGGTTTATACCAGCGACAAGGTGATTACACTGGATGAATTACCGGATCTTAAAACCTATGGAAACAAGATGGATTGATAAACCAATTCACTTTTTATGATATAAAAATATAGAGAGAAAAAATCTCCCTATATCAGAATACTAAAATTTAACTTAAAAGGAGAGCTAACATGAGCAAAGTAGAAATGATCACAAATAATTTACCGAATATACCCTGGCAGGACAAGCCTGCAGAATACATGGGACCAGTATGGAGATATACCGAGAATCCGATTATTAACAGAAATCCTCTTCCGGGAGTAGCGCGTATCTTCAACAGTGCAGTAGTACCTTATAACGGTGAATTTATTGGGGTATTTCGTGCGGAGCAGATTGATGGTATTCCTCACTTATATATGGGTTACAGCAAGGATGGTATCCATTGGACCTTTGATACTAATAAGATCCCATTTGTAAACGAGAAGGGCGAGCCTTTTATGCCCAGATATGCTTATGATCCCCGCTTAATCAAGGTCGAGGATACCTACTATATTATCTGGTGTACCGATTTCTATGGTGCCGCCCTGGGCATGGCTAAGACAACGGACTTTAAGACCTTTGTCAGAATAGAGAATCCATTCCTTCCCTTCAATAGAAATGGTGTTTTGTTCCCGAGAAAGGTCAACGGTAACTTCATGCTGCTCTCCAGACCAAGCGACAGCGGTCATACTCCTTTTGGAGATGTATTCTTAAGCGAGAGCCCGGATCTTACCTTCTGGGGAAAACACAGACATGTGATGGCACGTGGCAGTCAGTGGTGGCAATCCTTAAAGATCGGTGGAGGTGCAGCTCCGATTGAGACCAACGAGGGTTGGCTGATGTTCTATCATGGTGTTACCGGTACCTGCAACGGTTATGTATATAGCATGGGTGCTTGTATCCTGGATATCGATAATCCGTCCATCGTAAAGTATCGCTGTAATAATTTTATTTTAACTCCGGAGACCTGGTACGAGGAGAGAGGCTTTGTTCCGAATGTAGTATTCCCCTGTGCAGCATTAGCGGACGCTGAGACAGGAAGAATAGCAATCTATTATGGTGCTGCGGATAGCTATGTCGGTATGGCCTTCACAACAGCGGATGAAATCATTGAATATTTAAAAGCAAATGATGCAGCTACCAGTGATGACAAGAATTTCGGTATATTATAAGGAATAGAAAAATGGAACAAAAATGGAAAGTAATCAATTGGAAGGAAGTATATGACCGGGGTATCCTCAACCCCGGTAATCTACACCGGATGAGCCGGGTTATGAATAG
This sequence comes from Bacillota bacterium, assembly GCA_023415475.1. GTDB lineage: Bacteria > Bacillota > Clostridia > Lachnospirales > Lachnospiraceae > Mobilitalea. The sequence continues at coordinate 10,994 of JAEZKL010000102.1, forward strand.
AGCAATAGCAGGGGAGGCAATTACGGTTGCTTTCATCGGTGGGTCAATAACTGCGGGAGCTGCAGCGACCACCTCTGAGACCTGTTATGCTTATCTGGTATATACCTGGTGGAAGAAGCAATTTCCTGATTGTCAGGTAACCTATCTCAATGCCGGAGTTGGGGCAACTACTTCCAAGTTTGGAGTAGCCCGAGTGGAAGAGGAGGTTCTTAGCCATAAGCCGGATATAATATTTGCTGAATTCAGCGTAAACGACACGGAGGATGAGCTTTTCCTTGAGACCTTTGAAGGATTAGTTCGTAGAATTCTTCTCGATGAAAATAAGCCTGCTTTGTTTATGTTCAATAATGTCTTCTATGACGACGGACATAATGCACAGCGTGTTCACAATCAGGTCGGAACCTATTACAACCTGCCGATCGTTAGTATGAAGGAAAGCATATATGCGGAGATAGCTAAGGGGTCGATCAGTAATCTTGACATTAGTGCGGATAATCTTCATCCGAATGATCTTGGGCATGAGCTGGTAGCAGGAGTAATCATAAATTTGCTGGATAAGATCTACCAAAAGGTAGCTACTAATCAGAGTAACGTTGAAGAATATCAAGTCCCGGCTAAACCCCTTACACGCAATCGATACTATGGATCGAAGCGCTACAGTAATCGTAATACCGAGCCCAAGTTAGCCGGCTTCGCGAAGGATGCAGCAGCAAAGGAAGGTGTATGGGATGTATTTCGCTATGGTTGGAGTGGTGGGAAGACAGGGAGCAGACTACTATTCGAGGTAGAAGGCTCCATGATCTCAGCCCAGTATCGCAAATATGCGAAGCATCCTGCTCCGATTGCGAAGCTGATCATAGACGGGGATGAGGAGAAAGCAACCGTATTGGATGCCAACTTTGAAGAAACCTGGGGAGATTGCTTATACCTGCAGGATATAGTGACAGAGCTAGCACCCGGTAAGCATATTGTTGAGGTTATCATAACAGAAGAAGTACCGGATAAGGAGTTTTATCTGGCATCGATTATTACTGCATAAGAAGAAATCAGGAATCGGAATTACCTTGTTTGGTAACCTCGTAAGGCCAATCAAGGATGCCGCCAAAGTCATAGATAGAGGTGTATCCCTGATCCCTCAGTGTATTAGCGGCAAGAGCACTTCGTCTGCCACTTCTGCAGTATACTAAGATGGTGGCATTTTTATCGGTTAATAACTCCTCTGCCTTAGTCTCGATTTCATAATCAGGTATAAGAGCAGCGCCTTCAATATGACCATCCTCGTATTCTTCTTGTGTTCTTACATCTAAAATAATTAGATTGGTGGAGGAATCAATCATTTCTTTAGCCTCTTCTGCACTGATTTTCTCGAGCGTGGCTTGCTCGGTAGAAGCAGGGGCTTCATCTGATTGATTGGGGGTGGAATTATTCGATATCTCGGTATTTGGGACTGTACTGATTTTATCATTGCCGTTACTACAGCCTGCGAGCATGAATACGGTCATGGTGAGTATGATAGTAGTGATAATATATTTTCTCATAATTAGTCTCCTCTTATTTTTCATCCAAAGTCTAGACATTTTATTTCTAAGTTTCATTTTTTCTACATTCTGCTTTTATTCTGTTTAAATATAGATGGCATAAGATATTAGCCCCTGTTAGTTTAGTAGCATGGAGTAATTCTATCAGAAGAGAGAAATATCCTCTGTGATCTTATCACAGGCTCAGGTAAAAGGGTAGTCTAATTTGTTTCCTTGGGATATAACGGAATAATTACAAATAGAAGCATAATAATGACAATCGTTTGATATAGATTATTGAAAAGCTTTATTAGTGATAGAATAAGGGGAAGCTATGGATGAGTTTGAGATGAAGAGAAGAATCTATGGTTATATCAAGGAAATGTGTCATTATAGTCAGATGCAGGTTTTTGCGACTTCATATTATCAGAAGAATTATTTCCAGATGCAGATTGATGATGCTACCGGTGCTCTGATCAGTCTCTATACGGATCTATGGAAATCACCGGAACATCAAATAAGAAGTCACAGTTATCATGATCAGGAAAACGATACCCAAAGCTATGAGCAGATGGCGATACAGAATCAGTCTCCGTTTCAGGAGCAACTATTGCCTCAGACGGAGCAGCAGAGTACACCGCAGGAACAACCCGTACCTGCTCCTGAGTCTTCTGTGGAACCGGAACAAAGAAGCTTTACAGTGGAGGAGCTGGCATACTATGATGGTTCAAATGGAAAACCTGCTTACGTTGCAGTCGATGGAATTGTATATAATGTAAGCGAAGTAGCCCGATGGGCCGGAGGCAGGCATTTTGGATTGCGGGCGGGAAAGGATCAGAGCAGTCAGTTTAAAGGGTGTCATCTAGGTATCATGGATCGGTTGAATAGGTTGCCTAAGGTTGGGATTGTAGTTGAGGGGGTGTGATTAACATCCCCTTTTGTTAACCTGCGTTATGGCAGAATTTTGGAGGAAGAGATTGTAATTATCACTATTTTTAGGTATACTTAAGGTATCAATTATTACGAAGGAGATGAAGCTTATGATGTACGAAATGAAGGAAGAATATTACACCGGTATTGAATTCATTGACCAGGAGCATGCCCGATTATTCTCTATCTGTGGTGAAGCCTATGAGCTGCTGACAAATGATTTTATCCCTGATAAATACGACTATATTCTTAGCCTTTTGCAGGAGCTTAAGAATTATACCAAATATCATTTCCAGCACGAAGAAGAATACATGATCAGCATCGGCTATATGAGACTTTTGTCACAGAAGGTTGATCATGCCGATTTTATCGAAAAAATGGATGGTTTTGACACCGATAATATCGATGAGAATCAGAAGAGCTCGTTATTAGAGCTGATAAATTTCCTGAATGATTGGCTGGTGGGCCATATCTTTGGGAAGGACAAGCTGATCGCAAAATAGTCAGCAATCAATATAATATTCAATATAATGATATAAAAAAAATGAAAGATAGGATAATACGGAAAAGCAAAGCTGTTTTAGCAAAGACCCGTATATCCTATTTTTTTATCGTCTGATATATTGCGTCCTATACGATGAATTAGGCTCCGCAAAATGAACGAAGTTCACTTTGAGATATGCACTTCGCAAATGTGAACAATGCGAACGGGCTCGGCCCGTCGCTTGTACTGAAACGGGGTATATAAAATATTGACATAAATAATGATATTGGGAAATATAATTTGTTCAAAATTACTTTAATGTAGTAATGTAAAAACGTTTCGATTAAAGAAACATGCAAAAACGCCATAGTTAAAATGAAAAATGGAATAAAAAAGTTACTTTTTATTATCATGAACTATAAATATTGATATAAATTATGATAAAAATAGAAAATAAGTGTGTAATATGCATAAAAAAAACAAATAAAAATGAAATAAAAATGTTTTTATTATTGCAGTTTTATGAAAAGCATTATATAATGATGGCGTAAGGAAATATTTGCCCATCTTTGAAGTGGGGATTAGGGCAAAGTGAAGACTGTTCTGAAAAGAAGAAACTCGCGGAGCAGAGATATGCTTTACATATTATTAAAGATGGAGGGTGAAACATGAGGAAACGTAAGGTTTTTGTAGTTGGTCTGCTTATTATCGGCATGATGACTGCGATGCTTAGCGGTTGTGGCAAGAAGTATGAAGCGTTAAGCGAAGAGATTACCGGTGAAATTGATGTAATGGTTTGGTCCGGATCAGGGGAATATATGGAGGATCTTGGTCATCAAGACAAAACGGCAGCCGATTTTACAGGACAGAATGAGGCGGCAGTATATGCAATCGCGAAGGAGTTCAATAAAGTATACCCGAATATTCAAATTAATGTATACGCAAAGGTGGGTGGACCCCATGATAACGAGACCCCTTGGGCACAGGAGCTTGAGAATTTTAAGGCAGAGCATGGCAAATATCCGGATGTATATGCATCCACCGATTTACCCGGCGATGTTGCTAAGGGTATGGTAGCAGATCTATCCGTATTTAAGGATGATCCGGTTTATAAGTCCTTTAATCCGTCAATTATGAACATGATGAATTACTATGGCTTCCAGGCAGGACTACCGCAGTTTATCCAGCCTTGGGGTGTCTATGTAAATAAAGAATTGGCTGAGACGAATAACATCGATATTCCCCCGGTGGACTGCAACATTGATGAGTACACTGTCTTCGCTACCTCAGGTGATAACAAAAACTTCTGGGGCGCAATGGATATACCGATGAGCTTTATTAACACAGGAACAAAGGATATCAATTACTCTTTGGCAAATTACAGCGGCGAGGGAGACCATATTAACCTGACATCGGATGCGGTTGCTGACTTATTGGAGTATATTCCAAAGTGGTCAAAATCAAGTATCTGGGCTCAGAATGATATCGGTGCCGTACCAACAGAGATTATGGATGCAAATGGATGGTGGAGCTATAATTTCTTTATAAATAACAAATGTTTAACCTTAGATGGTGACCCGTGGATGATGGGTGATGCAGCAAATCCCACCGAAGGACATTGGGGCACTGTAAAGAGCAGTGATTGGGATATCTATCCGAGACCGAGTACAGATTACCAGGAGAACACGATTGGTATCGTTTTAGACCCGATGGCAATACATAACTATGCTATGGACGATGGTGATCCGGCATGGACGGACGAAGAGAAACAAGCTCTTAAGGTTGCTTATACCTTTGGCTCCTTCTGGGTAGGAAGTACAGAGAGTATGCAGGCCAGAGCAAACCAGAGCTTTACTGACAATGGTGTTGAGAAGACCTGTCTGAATGACTCTTTACCGCTTGTTACCGGGGAAGAGTTCGACAAGCAGATGGAGATCTGGTATTCCACTACAACTCATCAGCGCTTTGCTGACGAGGCAAAGATGCCCGGCTTCCAGAAGGTTCTTGAGCTTTGGGAGAAGGGTCAGTTTTGGGATATTTCCGATAAGGCTTATCCCTTCTACATCATGGAGGATGGTACGAAGAAGGAAGCTGCTTATGAGTGGATCTACCTCTATAAGAAAGAGATCACAGGAGCATTAAGAACGGATGCAAACTGGCTTGATCAGGTGAAGGCAAAGCTGGCTGATTGGAACAAGGTAATCAACGAGAGATATGTACTTGCAGATCAGCAGTTAAGAGATGGCTTAAAAGAATTCTACGGCTTTAGTGATGACAGCTTTAAGGCTAAGAAATAAAGTGACTAAATAGTTAAGATATAATTAACTTGTTATACAGCTAGCTACATATGGAGCTGTTTCAAATCATCGAACTCTTCTAGTTTTTATCACGATCCCGGGAGGCTGTCCTACAACAGCCGCCTGGGATAAAGTGAGTATCCTGCGGATGAAACCGCCACAGGCAGGAGGGAGATGTTTTGTGACAGTCCCATTTTTATAAGGGGAGAGAGCGACAATGAAGAAGAGAAGAACCATAGCATCCATTGTGCTTTTATGCATGGTTGCAGTTGCTGTTTTGGCATCTGTATTTATTTTTGGACATAATCCGGAATATATATCCGAAGTAGATGAGAATAAAGTAGAAGCAGCATACAACCTGTTAAAGGATTCCCTGAGAACAGAGACGATGTCTTATACTGATTTTCTGGAGGGAAACACCGAGGAAATCGGTCAGCAGACAGTATCCTGTGAACCCGAAGCCGGAGAGACAACAGATGATTATGACAGTCTTGTAACGGTTCTGGATTATAATGACAAAGCCAACTATGTTGTTAATGTGAAAAAGGCAGGACTTTACCATATGGTCCTGGACTACAGGCCAATGGGCAATACCCTGGCTGATTTTAATATTGAACTAATGATAAATGGGACCAGAACATACGAGGAGATGAAGAATATCATGCTTCCGCTATATTGGTCCGATGAGACCAAGAAATATCCGAAGGACCGTTACAAGGATGAGATGGCTCCTAATCAGATCAGTAAGGCAGATTGGACCTCACTTTTTCTATATAATAATACCTATGTCAGTGCAGAGCCATTATTATTCTTGCTCCAGGCAGGAGAAAATGTGATTACCATAACGAATATCTCCGGCAATGGTTTGGGAGTCGGTAAGCTTTGTATAGAAGCTCCGGTTAATAGCCCTCCAAGCTACAGTGATTATCGCAGCCTCTATGAGGGGAAACTGGTATCCGGGCTTCTTAAGGTGAATTCTATCGACTATATCCTGAAAAACACGACGCAGGCAATCTATACGGCAGAGAATAATCCTGCCCTGACACCTCATGACAGTGAATATAAGAAATTGAATACGATTACCTGGACCGACCCCGGCTCGGAGATAACCTATGAGCTGAATGTGCCTAAGGACGGGTATTATCATATAGCCTTCCATTACCGAAATGGGAAGGAAGAATTTGATGTATTTCATACGATTAAGCTTGATGGAGAAGTACCCTTTGAGGAACTACAAAATTATGCGTTCCCTTCGACTCAGAATAACTGGGATAACGAGACCTTGAGTGATGAAGAGGGAAAACCTTATGAGATCTATCTGAGCAAGGGCACTCATACCCTAACACTCCGGGCTGAACAGGAGCCGATTGTAAAGGCCTGGCATTATGCCAAGGTAATCTGTGAGCATGTATCCAGGTTAGAGCTTGAGATTACAAAGATTACAGGCTCTGCCAAGGACAAGAACCGTACCTGGCAGATGACCCGATATCTCCCCCTGATACCTGACTATCTCGAGGCATATGGTACATTAATCGATGCCATAAAATACATGCTTCAGGATAATACACCCAATGGTGTGAATTCAGCACTGCTGTCCGACCTGGATAAGGCGATGCAGTTTATTGATGAGATGGCAGAGTATCCGGATGAGATTGCACTTTACAAAACGAACCTGACCTCCGGCCGTGATAATTCCGTCCTGAAGTCGGTGAGCAATTTTACTTCCGAGCTGGTTACCCAGGATTTTTCGCTTGATATGATCTATCTCTATGGTGAGGAGGAATTGCCTAAGCCAAGAGCAGGAGTATTATCCTCCTTAGGAAATAACCTTAAGACATTGTTTAGTACCTTTGTATCCGATAAATATCACACGGAAAACGATCCCGAGGTACTCAATATCTGGGTCAACCGTGCCACCACCCATGTAGACCTGCTGCAGAAGATGGCTGATACGGGCTTTACTCCAGAGACCGGAATTAAGGTGAAAATCTCTATTATGCCGGATGCAAATAAGCTTACCTTAGGCGTAGCGGCGGATGAGATACCGGATGTGGCCTTGGGACTGGGCTCCCATATTCCCTTTGAGTTAGCCAGCAGAGGAGCACTATATGATCTGACGGAATTTAAAGATTTCTGGAGTATCCAGAACCGGTTTGTACCCGGCGGTTCCGTTCCTTATATCTTCAACGAAGGAATATATGCGATCCCTGAGACCTTGGATTTTAATGCACTCATTTACAGGACGGATATCTTTGAGAGTATCGGCTTAACAGCACCGGATACCTGGGAGGATGTTACGACAATCTTACCGACCTTACAGCGGTACGGTATGAACTTTTATCATAACATCTCCTCCGGAGTAGGCTATAAATGGTACCATCAGACCTCTCCGTTGATCTTCCAGAATAACGGAAAGCTTTTTACAGAGGATGGACTGCGTACTGCGATTGACCAGCCGGATGCCGTGAAGGGAATTCAGGCATTGGGAGATCTGTTTATAGCGTATTCTCTGCAGAAGGAGGTAATTTCCTTCTTTAACTCCTTCCGATACGCAACCCTGCCCGTAGGTATTGTCAGCTTAAATGACTACATCTTGATTAAGAACGGAGCACCGGAGCTGGACGGTAAATGGGCATTGTCGGCCTACCCGGGAACAAAGCAGGAGGATGGCTCTGTCCTGCGATGGTATATTGCCAACGGAACCGGAGGTGTTATCTTCAAAGACAGCAATAAGCTACAGGATGCCTGGACCTTCCTAAAATGGTGGACCGAGTATGAGACGCAAATCGATTACACCTATACGCTCAGGTCAACCTATGGTAAGACCTTCGTTTGGATGTCTTCGAATGTTGAAGCAGTCGCAGACTCTCCTTTTGAGCAAGAGGATAAACAGATTATATTGGAACAGATCAAGTGGCTTCGTGATGTACCAAGAAGTCCCGGACAATATATGCTGGAGCGATCCATCTCAGATATCTGGAATTCCATGGTGAATGACGGTGTATCTGCCCAAGTAGCGATTGATGATAAGGTTATCGATATAAACCGTGAAATTAAGAAGAAGATGAAAGAGCTCGGATACTATGATGAGGAAGGTAATCTTCAAAAATCCTATGTGATCAGGGATGTAGACTGGATTATCTCACAGACAGAAAAAGCGAAGCAGGAGGTTAAATAATGGAGCAGCTGCAATCAATTCCTGAGCAGAGTGACCTGGTGAAGAAGGGTATGAAGAAAGACGGAATGCGGACCATCCTGCTATTATTTCCTTATGGGGTGTTGTTTCTGACCTTCATTGCCATACCGATTATTGTGGCAATCGGCCTATCCTTTACCTATTTCGATGTAATTAATCCGCCTGAATTTGCGGGCTTAACTAATTATATTGTTTTAATCACCCAGGACGAAGCCTTTCTGAAGTTTGTCCTGCCAAATACCATGAAATATGCCTTGATCGTAGGCCCCGGAGGTTATGTACTCTCCTTCCTGTTAGCCTGGATGCTGGCTCAAATCCAACGCCTTCCGCGAACCATCCTGTCGTTAGCGATTTATACACCCTCGATGCTTGGTAATGTATTTATCGGAGTTATCTGGAAGACGGTGTTCTCCGGCGACCAGAGAGGTATCTTCAACCATATCCTCATGGAGCTCGATGTGATTGATCAGCCGATCCAGTTCTTATTATCTCCTGATTATCTGATGAACATCATGATATTTATATCGTTATGGTCCTCTATGGGTATCGGATTCCTTGCGATGATCTCCGGTATCTTAAATATCAATGAGGAGCTGTATGAAGCGGCATATGTCGACGGAATGAGAAATCGTTTCCAGGAGATTATCTACATAACAATTCCGTCCATGAAGCCTCAGATGCTTTTTGGTGCGGTAATGGCAATCGTAAATGCCTTCAACATGGGTTGGATCGGTGTTACCTTATCCGGTATGAACCCGACCCCCGGCCTTGCAGGACAGTTGATTACCAACCATATTGATGATTATGGTTTCCTTCGATATGAGATGGGCTATGCGGCTGCTGTGTCGGTTGCATTACTGCTGATTGTAACATTGTTCTCTAAGGTAGCCCACAGATTATTTGGCGAGAAGGAGTAAGCTATGGCGAATTTTCAAGGATCAAGAATGAACCCGAAGCGTTTCTCGGTGTCTCAGCTTAAATTCTATATCATACTGATACCGCTGAGTATCTTCATGATATTACCGGTTGTAATGGTAATCAACAATGCCTTCAAACCTCTCGGAGAATTGTTTGCATTCCCACCGACAATCTTTGTGAAGAACCCTACCTGGAAGAATTTTCGTGATTTATTCACATTATCAGGAACGACGGGTGTTCCGATGACCAGATATTTATTTAACTCGGTTATGATTACCCTGCTGACGGTGATCATTAACCTGATTATAACCATCAGTGCGGCATATGCCTTCTCTAAGAAGAAGTTCCTGCTGAAGAATGCGTTGTTCGGGTTTAATCAGATGGCGCTGATGTTTGTAGCTACCGCAGTAGCGGTACCCAGATACATTGTAATTGTGCAGACCGGACTGATTAATACCTGGCTGGCTCATATCCTTCCCCTGATTGCTATGCCCGTTGGCTTATTTCTGGTAAAGCAGTTTGTGGATCAGATTCCGAATGCGCTCATTGAGGCAGCGATTATGGATGGAGCGAAGGACTTTAGAATTATCCAGAAGGTAATCATCCCTCTGACCAGACCTGCACTTGCAACCTCGATCGTTCTTACCTTCCAATCGGTATGGAATGCGACAGAGGCATCCAATAATTTTATTACAGACGAGACCATGCGTACCTTAGCCTTCTATCTGGGTTCCTTATCCACGAATAATAATGTGGCGGCACAAGGAATGGCAGCAGCCGCTTCGGTGCTCCTGTTCTTACCGAATTTGATCATCTTTATATTAATGAATACACAGGTTATGAATACCATGGCACATTCCGGTATCAAATAAGGGGGAGGCAGAATGAAAAAAATAGCAATAGCAATCTTCATTGGTTTAACTGTCCTCATAGCATGCGTTAATCCGGATCGAAAGGTGTTCGCTTCTCAGGCAACAAGCTATACCTATACCTTTGACCAGAAGGGTTACTTTACACGTACCCAGGATGCTTATCTTCCTGATAAAACGATTACGAATCTTGGATTGATGGCTCCGGATGACCTCTATATCGATAAAGACAATATGTTATACATAGCAGATTCCGGAAACCGTCGCATCGTAAAATATGATATTGATACCGATCAGGTTGTGGGCATTCTGGAATATGAAGGTCTGACTAATCCGAGAGGTGTCTTTGTAACCGAGAACGGTAATATCTATGTGGCTGACCCCAGTGCAGAAGCGGTATTCCTGTTTGATAGAAGCTTTACCTTTCTGGCAAAGTACGATAGACCTAAGACCCCATCCTTTGCGGATACGCCCTTTGAACCCTTGCGGATTGCGGTAGATAACGGTAAAAATATGTATATCGTGGGCGAGGGTGTCTACAACGGTATTATCCAACTGGCTTCCACAGGAGATTTCCTTGGCTACTTTGCGGTAAATAAGGCGAAGCTTACCTTTGTTCAGGCTATTCAAAATGCCATCTTTACGAGAGCGCAGCTTCAGAATCTGGTGGCACGAGTACCCACCACCTTCTCCAATGTATACATAGACGATGATAACATTGTCTATTCCACAACCATGGGCACGAATACGGATGGCTTAAAGAAGCATAACACAGCCGGTGGCAACATGTTTAAGGAGCAGGACTGAGTATCGGATTCCATGACGGACCTCTATGTGGATGAACAGGGAATTATCTATACCAGTGAGAATGGTGGCTATATTAACATTTACTCCAATTCCGGCGAGTTGATATTTAATTTTGGTTCTTATGTATTTGACCTGGATGTGTCAGGCTTATATTCTTCCCTTCCTACAATAGCGGTGGATAAGTACGGAACAATATGGACTGCCGACGGAGACAAGGGATATCTGCAATCCTTTCAGCCGACAGAATATGCCAGAATGGTATATGGTGCCATGGGCTTATATGAGCAGGGACATTACGAGGATGCATTACTGAAGTGGAGTGAGGTCCTAAAGCTAAACCAGATGTCTGTTCTTGCTCATAACGGTGTTGGAAAGGCATATCTGCATGCAGAGCGATATGTGGAGGCGATGGAGCACTTTAAGGTATCGGGGGATCGTAAATTCTATTCAGAAGCCTTCTGGGAGGTAAGAAATACCTGGCTGCAGAGTAAGCTTTCTTTCATTGTGACTATTTTCGTGATTCTTTGGATGTTATCCTTCGGAATTAAGCATTTTGATAAAAAGAGAAGCTTCAAGCTGTGGAAGTCGAGGATATGGGAGAGGATATTAACTGTTCCGGTATTGAAGGATGTCCTATACGCACTTCGCATTCCGAGGCATCCCATCGATCTGTATTATCATATTAAAAAGAACCGGCAGGGTTCCGTTCCCGGAGCCTCTATACTTTATCTGATACTGTTCATCTCCTTTATGGCTTTTCAGACCAGCAAGGGTTTTATTTATCAATATCAGGCAGTAGAGGATATGGATATCAATGCAATCGTAATCGGCTTCTTTGCTCTCTTAGGACTATTTATCCTATGCAACTATCTGGTAGCTTCCATCAAGGATGGAGACGGTTCCTTTGCACAAGTTTATTTGATTCCGGCATATGGCAGCATTCCTGTAATCACTGCGATGGTATCCACTACTCTGTTATCCTATGTGTTAACCTACAATGAATCCTTCCTGCTGGACATCATCCTCTATGTCGGAGTGATCTGGACGCTGATTACTATATTCCTTGGATTCATGACCGTCCATGATTATACGACAAAGGAGACGGTAGTAAGCCTAATCATTACCTTTGTCTTCATGATCATTGCAGCAATCCTCACCATTATTATTATCATTATGTGGGATCAGCTCTGGCAATTCATCAAATCCATAGGAAAGGAGGCGGCGCGAAATGTTATTAAGTAAGAAAAGTCTGGTATTATTTCTGGCGTTAGGAGTGGTTTTTGTTAGTGCGGTATCGGTTAGCTTAGTTAAGGCAGCCTACTTAACAACGAATCGTGATACAAAGCTTCCGCCGGAGAAAGTAAGCTATGATATATCGAATGTTGATGAATTTGAGAGAATCTATGAGACAGACACTCTGGAATATTATTTCCGTGAAGACCGTGATGTCTTTGCAATTAAGGACAAACGCTCCGGATACACCTGGAAGACAGGGCTGGATATCCCTTTTGGAGCGGACATTCAGCAGGAGATACTGGATGCACCCACGAAGGAGGAGGCCGAAAAGCTGGCCATACCGCTGGAGGAGGGTATGAATTCCACCTACACGGCAATCTCCAATTCCATTCTAACTCTGGAGTATAATGAGGAGGGAACTACCAAGAATATCTCCTCGGCCTCCAAGGATTTGGTGGAATCACAGCTGGTGACCTTGAATGATAATCCGGCGACCAGAAGACTCGATGTGGATTTTCAGAATATCGAGGTAGAGGTAAAGGTATATATCACTTTTCTTGAGGACTCCATTCAATATGAGATAAAAAATGAAGACATCACAGGGAAGGGTATTAAGGATGTCATGGCACTCATTATCACACCATTCCTGGGTGCGAGCGGAGGTAAGACGAAGTATTACAATCCGGATACTGAGATGTATGATATTATAGAGGATAAATACAGAATACCCGGCTATATCTTTGTACCCGACGGAAGCGGAAGCTTAATTCGGTTCAAGGATAATAATGCCTCCTTCTCCATGTATACCGGAGATGTGTATGGTGCGGACCCGGCGCAGAATACCTATTATAACTATATGTCTACCGATGCTATTCCGCTTAAGGAACCGGTTATGCCGGTGTTCGGTGTGACTCATGGGGATGGCCAGGCTGCCTTTGTGGCTTATGCGGATCAAGGTGCCGAATATATGCAGATCATAGTAAGGCCGGAGGAGAACCTGACCGCCTATGACTATGTATATCCGAGATTTGCTTATAATGTGAATTACTATCAAGTATATAACAAAAAGGGTGATGGCTATTTCACCCTGATGGAACAACCGAATGAGCTGAATATCAAAATGACCTATACCTTCCTATCGGGAGATGGATCAGATGGTACTCCGGCAGCAGATTATACCGGTATGGCAGCAACCTACCGGGGGCATCTGATTGAGGAAGGGATACTGACAGAAAAAGAGAAAACAGACGTTAACGATATCCCGATCCGGTTGGATTTCATGATGTCCGATTCCAAGAAGGGCATCGTCGGAATGGATGAGGTTGTAGTTACCACAGTAGAAGATGTTCGAGAGATATTAAATACCACGCTGAGCGAAACAGAAATTACGAATATTAATTCCGGTTTATATGGCTGGCAGCAGGGAGGAGAGACTCTGGCGAAGCCGGACTCTGGGAACTACTTCCGAAGTATTGGCAGTAAGGCTGAGTTCAAGGAGCTTTTCACTGAGTTTGCAGGGAAGAACATCGATATCTCCTATGCGAGGGATTATACCACGATCAACAAAGAGATGCTGAACTATCACAATACAGCAGCAAGACATGTGAATTCCTGGTATCTGGAGCTCAACAAGCTTTATATTCTTCCGGTAAATTCACCGGTAATGATCTTTGGTTATGCAACACCGAATAAAAGCGCAGCCTGGTTTAATAAGCAGTTTGACCGTTATCATTCCTACCAGGACTCTATGACGGTCGGGGGAATGTCTAATATTCTGCTAAGCAATTACGACAGCTCGGGCCGGCTGTTGAGTACAACCGAAGCCATAGCGTTATATCAGGAGACCTTTGCTAAAGCCAAGGAAGAATTAAAGCTCAATATGGAGACTCCGAATTTATATCTGTGGAAATATACGGATCGCTATCTGCAGAGTCCGGTAGGCACCTCCCAGTATGTGTTCGAGACAGATGCGGTTCCGTTTCTGCAAATGGTACTGAATGGAACCATGGAGGTTTATGCCCCTTATTCCAACTTTTCCTTCTATACACAAACGGATATCCTTCGAATGATAGATTATAATTTATCACCCTCCTTTATACTGACCAAGGAGCCCTCTCATTTCCTGGCCTCAACACCTTCATCAGATTTATACTCCACAGAATTCGTACAGTATAAGGATCTGATCACTCGTGTTTATTCTCAGGTCAATGAGGCTCTTAGTCAGGTACGGGGCTATGAATGGAGTGGAAGAAGAGTACCCCAAAGCGGTGTAATCATCAATACCTATCAAAAGGGTGAGGAACGTAAGAAAATCATTATCAATTATACACAGGAAGCATTTTCTTATGAATCAACTACAGTTTCACCTCTTAGTGCAGACGTGATTTCAGAAGGGGAGGTGCAGTAATGAGCAGGAAAAAGATGACCTCCTATCAATATAGACAGAATAAACAGGGCTATCTTTTTATGATGCCGTGGATCATCGGGTTTGCTATATTTACGGCAGTTCCTTTTATCGCTACTATATATTTAAGCTTTACTGAGGTAAGGCAGACGATTCTGGGCTTTGAATTTAAATGGATCGGACTGGATAATTACCGTATGGCTTTCTTTGAAAATGTGGAATTTGTACCGGCAATGTTAGCCTTCTTGGGGATGATTATCCCTTATACCTTTGTTATCGTAATTTTGTCCTTTATTTTAGCTTATTTGTTAAATCGGATCACCTTTCTGCGAGGACTGCTTAGAACCATCTATTTTTTGCCGGTAATTATTATGTCAGGTCCGGTGATGTATCAGCTGCTAGATTCTAACTCGATCAATAATGGAGCGGAGACTCTAAGACAGTTTTATGATATATTCATAGTCCAAATGATTGCGACCTATTCGCCGCAATTAGCAGATATCTTGGTCGGTATATTTGAACAGCTATCCATTATTCTATGGTTTACGGGAATTCCTATCATTCTGTATATCAATGGTCTACAGAAGATTAACTCCAGCTTATTCGAAGCGGCACAGATTGACTCGGCGAATTCCTGGCAGATTTTATGGAAGATTATCATTCCGATCATAAAGCCAATTGTACTGGTTGTTACGATATTTACAATTGCCAATATCGGGACCTTCTCCATCAATCCGGTCTATGACCTGATCAGAACGGCCACCGAGAATACCAGCGGAGGGCTGGGTATAGCCTCTACCTTCGCGTGGATCTATAGCTTTGTGGTATTAATGATTATAGGAATTGCATTTTTCCTCTTTAAAACGCGTGATAAGGGAAGGAGGCATTACTAGGATGAAGAGAAATTATCTACATAAATTAATGCGTCTTCGCAGGTTTCAATCCGTGTTGAAGCTCGGAATATACTTCGTACTTATCTGCATCAGCTTTATCTACCTGGAGCCGATTTTTCGTATGATTTCCATGGCCTTCATGTCCTATAAGGATGTCATCGACCCTTCCATAGAATGGCTGCCCAAGAGTCCCTCTATCAATAATCTTGTTGTAGCGGGAACTGTACTAGAGCTTAATAAAACCCTGGTGAATTCCATCTGGTACTCGGCGTTGCTTGCGATCGGCCAGACCTTTGTAGCTGCTATGACCGGCTTCGCTTTATCAAGGTATCAATTCCGTTTTAAGAATCTATGGATTATAATGATAATATTAGCCTTTATCATTCCGATCCCCTTGCTGATGATACCCAGACTGATGCTGTTTATCTCTGCACAGAATATGATGGGCTTTAATCTGATCGGGACACCGCTGCCACAGCTGGTTATGGCACTCCTTGGTCAGGGTGTTAATTCCACCATATTAATATTGATTTTTTATAACTTTTTCAACCTGATTCCTTATTCTTTGGATGAGGCAGCGATGATTGACGGGGCAGGACCGATGAAGGTATTTACCCAAATAGCGCTCAGACTGTCCTCCTCCACAGTACTCGTAATTTTCTTATTCTCCTTTGTCTGGAACTGGAACGAGACCTATGTGACCGGCACCTTGGTGCGTAATAGCATAGAACTGTTACCGGCAAAGCTGAATATGTTTGATAGTGCCTTTGCTTCCTTCGCTTCTGCCGGACGGGGAACCGCGCAGTTTCGTATCAATGAGGCCTATAAGATGTCAGCAACACTGATATCCATTACTCCGTTACTAATTCTGTATGCCTTTGTACAGAAGCGGTTTATTCAGGGTATTGAAAATACCGGTATAACTGGCGAATAGAATGAATTATAAAAGACATAATTCATCCTTAAAAGTTTGTGCCTGCGTCTTCCTCGGCACAAACTTACTCAAAGGCGAAGTTTGCCCATTGGAGCAAACTCCTTGTTCTTCCGGGCTTTGGCTGTTTAAAATTGTTTGTGCCTGCGTCATCAAAGTGTGTAAGACACACTTGGCACAAACTTACTCAAAGGCGAAGTTGCCCATTGGAGCAAACTCCTGCCACAAGAAAGTAGGTGTAACCGTGGGGGGTATAAACCGAAATAGATTAAGCTACAAAGTAGCCGTCGCTTTACTGGCAGGCGCGATGCTTATCACATGCAGTATTTTCAGCGCATGCCAGTCGGAGACGGACAATTACCGGACCGGATCGAAGGTATCCGAGGCCTATGTCGATCCATCTAAAGTCAAGGAGGTGACTCCGGAGGAATTGAAGACTGTCGGATATAACTATGAATATGAGAAGCTGACTTATGATCTGGTATGGTCGGATGAATTTGATTATGAAGGACTGCCGGAGGAGACAAAATGGAATTATGACACCGGAGGAAGTGGCTGGGGTAATCATGAGCTACAATATTATACCTCGGATAAGAATGCTTCTGTGACGGAAGGAAATCTGGTGATCGAAGCCAGAAAAGAAGAAAAGGAAGGTATGAAATACACTTCGGCAAGACTTGTTTCCAGAGATAAAGGAGATTGGCTGTATGGTAAGATTGAAGTTCGAGCCAAGCTACCGGCTGGCCTTGGTACCTGGCCTGCCATCTGGATGCTGCCGACGGATTGGGAATATGGTTCCTGGCCTGCCTCAGGGGAAATTGACATCATGGAACACGTGGGATATAATCAGAATACAATACATGCTTCAATACATACCCAGTCCTACTATCATAAGATCAATACCCAGAAGACTTCCACTAAATATGTGGAAGGCGTCAATGAGGACTTTCATGTGTACAGCATCGAATGGCTGCCGGATAAGATTCTGGCTTTCATCGACGGAGAACAATACTTTTCCTTTGAACCCGGTAAAATTACGAAGGAGCCTACTTATAAAGAATGGCCCTTTGATAAGAGAATGCACCTGCTGCTAAATATTGCGGTCGGCGGAGACTGGGGTGGTGCAAAAGGATTGGATGACAGTATATTCCCGGTTCAGATGCTGGTAGACTATGTAAGGGTATATCAGAGCAAGGAGATTATGGAATTGACTCGGTAAAATTACCCGCAGGGGCAAAAATAGAAGAAAGTCAGAGGATGAACATATGGTAACAATCAAGGATGTGGCAAAGGAAGCAGGGGTAGCAATCTCTACTGTATCAAATGTATTAAACAATGTTGATATCGTAAGTGATGAGAAGAGACAAAAAGTATTGGCTGCCGTTGAGAAACTGAAATATGTGCCGAATATGAATGCAAAGTTTTTAAAATCAAATAAAAAGAATACCATCGGCCTTTTCCTACCAAGTATCCAAGGTGATTTTTATCGTATGCTCATGCAGGCAGTGCATATGCAATGCAAGCTAAAGGGGTATCTTCTTAATATTTATATCAGTAATGAGAATACCAGTGATGAGATTTACAGTATGATTATTTCCTCCGGCGTGGAAGGCGCAATTGTACTGAACGAGCGACTTCACAATGAATACGTGGATCGGATTGCACTGACCAAGATGCCTATCGTTTTCATTGACCGGGAATATGCTGGGGAGAAAATGTCCAGTGTGATTATCAATCACACAGAGGGTGCGACCTTAGCGATGGAGTATCTGATTAAGCAGGGGCATCGTAGGATTGGGTATATTCATGGTATCTATAATTTGGATGATGAAGCCAGATATCAAGCCTTCACAGGGACTATGACCAAATATAATCTGCCGATTGATGAGAATATCATGCTTCGTGGCTATTTTGAAGAGGCAGTTGCATATAGTGAGATGCGAGTTCTGTTGCTGAAGGGAATTGAGATGCCGGATGCCTTCTTCTGTGCCAACGATGAGATGGCATGGGGCTGTATCCGTGCACTGACCGAGGGAGGCTATAAGATTCCGGAGGATGTATGTGTGATCGGTTATGATGATATTATGCTTTCCTCTTATTATACTCCGGCCCTGACTACCATTCATAGTCCGGTGACAGAGCTGGGCAATGAGAGCGCCATTGAGCTGTTGCGCCTGATGGATACGGAGAATGATAATAAGGGTAGAATTACAAAGCTGGCCCCCAGCCTGGTAATAAGAGATACCTGCAAAGTACGAATATGACCGCAGTGACTTGGTCGCCACAAGTATAAGAGCTTTATGAAGGGTATTACACGGAAATGGTAACTGCTAATAAATATTAGAGCAAGTAAATGCAGACCATGATCCAGTGCAACACCCTTAATTATTAAGGGGAAGTTATCTATTAACAGCGGAGGTTATGACGAATGAACAGTTATCAATTACTTGGGGATGTATATAAAATAGTAGGCTACGATGAGTTACCGGCATTTTCAAGCTTTTTACCGGGTCTGGCAGGAAAAAAGGGCATTCCCCTTTGGGTTTATTATACCAATCGGGGACAGGGTGTGAACAGCTTCGGTATCCATCATAAGAATAATGCAATAATGGAATTCAATCCTGCCAATACCGCTTATGAGAATACGGCAATAAAAGGCTTTCGTACCTTGATCAAGTGTAACGGACAGTTCTTTGAGCCCTTCCGTGAATATAATCCTAGGGCGGAGCGCAATTTCTACATCCGTAAGAACAGCTTTTGGATTGAGGAGATCAATCATGAGCATAAAGTAGCAATCAAAGTGAAATATTTTGTATTACCGAACAACAGCATTGGTGCTCTGGTCAGAAGGGTTGAGATTACGAATCTGGACAAAGAAGAGAAGAATATTGAGCTGTTGGATGGTTTACCAAAGATTATTCCTTACGGTATAACGAATGGGCAGTATAAGGAGATGTCTAATCTGTTCAAGAGCTGGACAGAGGTCAAGAATATAGAAGAACAGGCACCCTTTTATACCATGCGTGCCTCCAGTGATGATTCCGCTGAGGTCTCTGAGATTGAGGAAGGCTACTATTATGTCGGTATTCGGGAAGGAAAAGTTATGCCGGTAATCTATGATGCCGAGGCTATCTTTGGGTTCGACACTTCTCTGGTACAGCCAATTGCATTTTTGAAGCAATCTCTATCTGAGCTTCTTCATACGAAGCAGTGCTTTTATAACAAGGTGCCCTGCGGTTTTACACCCATCAGCCTGGTATTGTCCACCGGTGAGAGCAAAGAGTTTTTCTCCCTGACGGGCTTTGCCGGATCGGTCGGACTGTTGAAGGATAAGCTGGCTGAGTTCTGCGCGAATGATTTTATCGCAGTAAACGAAAAAATGGCAGAAGAGCTGGCGGATCAATTAACAGCGGATATTAAGACCCATTCCGGTGTACCGGTTTTCGATCAATATATGGAGCAGAATTACCTTGATAATTTTCTGAGAGGCGGATATCCCTTTGTCTTTGGAAAAGAGGGAAAGAAGTCGGTGGTTCATCTGTTCAGCCGTAAGCATGGCGATCCGGAGCGGGATTATAACTTCTTCTCGATTGCAGGAGAATATTATTCCCAGGGTAACGGTAACTTCCGTGATGTAAATCAGAATCGCAGAAATGACGTATTCTTCCACAATGAAATCGGAGATTTTAATATTAAGACCTTTTATGATCTGATTCAGATAGACGGTTATAATCCTCTCGAGGTTCGTCCTTCTACCTTCAGCCTAAAGCCGGAGTTCGTCCTGGAAATCGAGCAATTCTTGAAGGATAATATTGGGGATCAATCGGAAAGACTGCTTAAGATCATCGATAAGCCGTTTACACCGGGGCAAATCTCTAACTGTATTGCACAATATCGTATTGAGACTACCTGCGATGAGGATATTCTACTTGAGAAGCTCCTTTCCGGTTGTGACCAGAATATCGAGGCCGGTTTTGGCGAGGGCTACTGGAGTGACCACTTCAATTACAATATGGATTTGGTGGAGAGCTACCTTAATATCTTCCCCGAGAAGCTTAAGCAGCTGTTATTCGAAGACAATACCTATCGCTTCTACGATAGTCCGGCAAGAGTTCTTCCCAGGTCAGAGAAATATGTTATTACAGCGAAAAATGAAGTAAGACAATATGGTGCCCTGGTACACGATGATGAGAAAGCAAATCGCGAGGGCTTTGATAAGAAGGGTACCAATTGGCTGAAGACAAAGCAGGGAGAGGATACGGTAACTACACTGATGGGCAAGATGATCTCGCTGGCACTGGTCAAATTCTCCTCTCTTGATCCCTATGGTATGGGCGTGGAGATGGAAGGAGGAAAGCCGGGCTGGAATGATGCCATGAATGGTTTGCCCGGATTATTCGGTAGCGGTATGTCAGAGACCTTTGAGCTGAAGCGCATGGTTTCTTTCATCTGTGATACGGTTACCCTTGTGGAAAAGCTTTCTTTACCGACTGAGGTGTGCCGCTTTCTATATGGTGTAGCCGGTCTTGTAAGTAGATCGGCGGAGGAGAGTTGGAGTGACTTTACTTACTGGGACCTGGTGACTACTATGCGAGAGCAGTTCCGAGAACAGGTTCGCTTCACAACAGAAGGCAGTGTACAGCTGGTGAATACGAAAGATATCCTGTCAATATTCAGCTCATTTTTGGCAAAGCTTGATCATGGCATTGAGAAGGCATGTAAATATGGAAAGGGATTAGTTCCGACCTACTTTACCTATCGCGCCACAGAGTATGATGCGGTTTTGGATGAAAACGGACAGATGGTTTTAAGCGGTTATGGTCTGCCGAAAGCAGTTGTGAAGGCCTTCGAGGTACAGCCTCTGCCTGCATTTTTAGAGGGGCCGACGAAGATGCTGCCTACATTAAAAAGCAACCTGGCGGCGAGTGATTTATATCAGAAGGTTAAGGAAAGCGAGCTCTTTGATCGTAAGCTTGGTATGTATAAGACCAGTGTTCCTATCGAGCATATTTCCATGGAGAACGGTCGAATCCGTGCCTTTACGGCGGGTTGGCTTGAGCGTGAGAGCATCTTCTTACATATGGAGTATAAATACCTGCTAGCCCTGCTGCGTGCCGGCTTGTATGAGCAGTTCTATCAGGATATTAAGACCGCGATGGTTGTCTTCCGTGACCCGAAGGAATATGGAAGAAGTATTTTAGAGAATTCCTCATTCCTGGCCTCCGCAATGAATCCCAATGAAGAAATCCACGGAAGAGGCTTTGTGGCTCGTCTGACCGGTTCAACCACCGAGGTAATATCGATGTGGCTTATGATGTTCCTCGGAGATCGGATCTTCACTTATAAGGATGGAAGCTTGAAGCTTCACTTCGAGCCAAAGCTTGCTGATTGGATGTTTGATGAAAATGGCCTCGCTTCCTTCACCATGTTCTCGAGCTGCAAGGTGACCTATATCAATCCCAACCGTAAGGCGACCTATGGCGACGGGGCAGCAGTAATCAGAAGGATTGAAGTTGTTGACACGAAGGATATGATTGAGGGAAATATGGTAATCGGCACTCAGGCGGAGAAGCTTCGAGACGGAAAAGTGAAAGAGCTGATCGTGTACATGGAATAATCGGATATTATCTTGCGAGATAGAATTATCGGACGAAGAAATAAAAACGTTTTCATCAGGTAACTTACATAACGGTTAGTAACGGCGAAACATGCGATGGGATTGCCGAGATGGAGGTTTGGAGGAGCTTTTAAGGAAGCTTCGGGCAAGGTGTTTCCTAAGATAAAAGATAAAAGCGAGGACAGAAGGGAGTATTACAATGAATTTAATTACCACCAGTTTTGAAAACAATGAAAAGAAGGTTATTAGGAAGGAATATGAAGCGAAGTCGGAGGTAAAAGGAGTCGAGAGTCATGTAATCAATCTCTACCCCGAGGTAGAATATCAGACGCTTCTGGGTTTTGGAGGTGCTATAACGGAAGCTGCCGGATATGCTTTCTCCAAGCTTACAAAGGAAAATCAAGAGAAGGCATTGGAGCTTTATTTTGGTAGCTCGGGAAATGGGTATCACCTAATGAGAAGTCATATTGACAGCTGTGATTTCTCTCTGAGTACTTATGCTGCCATGAATGATCCGGAAGATAAGCAGATGGAATCCTTTCATCTGGAAAGAGAGGAGCAATATATTCTGCCTTTACTTCGGGCAGGGGCAAAGAAAGCAGGGAAAGCATTTGATCTTATGCTCAGCCCCTGGTCACCGCCTGCCTTTATGAAGACCAACGGTGATCGTACTCACGGCGGCAGACTAAAGGAGGAATACCGTAAGGCGTGGGCGGAATATATCTGCAGATATATCAAGGAATATGAGAAGAAGGGTTTTAATATAAACCGTCTTACGATACAGAACGAACCATTAGCGGTACAGACCTGGGATTCCTGTATTTATTCTGCAGAGGAGGAAAAGGTATTCTTAAGGGACTATCTGTATCCAACTCTGGCGGAACAGGGCTTGGAGCATATCAAGCTGAATATCTGGGATCATAACAAGGAGCGTATGTATGAGCGTGCGAAGGCGATCCTTGATGAAGAGACTTTGGGAATGGTGGACGGTGTTGCCTTCCATTGGTACTCCGGCGATCATTTTGAGGCGATCTGTCTTACGCATGAGGCATTCCCGGAGAAGGAGCTGATTTTCACTGAGGGCTGTGTCGAGTACAGCCGCTTTAATGCGGACCAGCTTAAGAATGCCGAGATGTATGCTCATGATATCATGGGGAATTTGAATGCGGGAATGACGGGCTTTATTGACTGGAACATCTTCTTAGATGAGAAGGGCGGTCCGAATCATGTAGGTAATTACTGTGATGCTCCGATTATGGTGGACACCCAGACCGGTGAGCTTGTGGTGAAGCTTTCTTACGACTACATCGGACATTTCAGTAAGTATATCAAGCCCGGAGCCAAAAGAATTGGTCTGTCCAAATATACCTCCGATCTTGAGGTTATAGCCTTCAAGAATCCGGAGGGGTCTCTGGTGCTGGTTGCTCTGAACAGAACAGATTCAAAGCTGCCGGTAATGATTCGCTTGAACGGCGAGCTAATCGAGTTCGAGCTGCCGGAGCGATCAATTGCAACCGCACTGTTGTAAAACAGTGAATCGGTGAAACGGTTTATGGTTAGGATTAACAGATCAGGAATAATACATAACATGGATCCTACTAGGAATATTGAATGATCATGGTATTCTTGTGATGGATATCAGAATAGTATATAATTGAAGTATTAACTTATGGGGGTGCTTTGATGAACATTAAGGATGCAGTCAGAACCTTATTCTTTCGGGAGGAGCAGCAGTCTGCTAATAATCAGTTATATACAATCTGGGGTGAGAAGCTGGATCCGGAGAAGGTGCTGAAAGAATATCCGAGGCCACAGCTTCGAAGAGATAATTATACCATATTAAACGGTTATTGGGATTATTGTATTACGAAGGAGGATATCAAACCTGAGATCTTCGAGGGTAAGATACTCGTT
This sequence comes from Bacillota bacterium, assembly GCA_023415475.1. Lineage (GTDB taxonomy): Bacteria > Bacillota > Clostridia > Lachnospirales > Lachnospiraceae > Mobilitalea. Next base: position 35,007 of record JAEZKL010000102.1, read on the forward strand.
CCGTTCTCACCGGAGAGCATCCTTTCCGGGGTGAACCGACAGCTTAAGCCTGACGAATATCTATGGTATGAACGAAGCCTGAGCCTGGAAGAAATACCGGAGGGGAAGCGAATCATACTCCATTTCGGCGCTGTTGACCAGCGCTGTGAAATATACATCAACGGTCGTGAGGCAGCGGAGCATCAGGGAGGCTATCTTCCGTTCGCCATCGATATCACTGGGTATGTGAAAGAGGGAGAGAACCTTCTGACCGTAAAAGTGACGGACGTATCCGAAACCTCCTATCATAGCAGGGGAAAACAGAAGCTTGCTCGTGGTGGAATGTTCTATACCGCTCAAAGTGGTATCTGGCAGACCGTATGGTATGAATGGGTTCCGGACACCTATATCACACACATTAAGCTTACACCGAGGCTGGATCAGGGCGAGCTGGAGTTAAATATCTTTCTGAATGCCCCTTTGACTAGGCAGCCGCAGGACCTGCGCTACCAGGTTGTGATTAAAGAAGAGGGCAGGCTATTACAGGAAGCCTCATCCACGGAGGGCAGGTTTAACATCAAGCTTGAGAAGCTGATTTGCTGGAGTCCGGAGAACCCTTTCCTTTATGGACTGGATATTACCGTCGGCGAGGACCGAATTGAAAGCTATTTTGCCATGCGAAGTGTGGAGCTTAAGAAGGACGTGGCCGGATTGACTAGAATATTTCTGAATAAGAAACCTTATTTTCAGAACGGTCTTCTGGATCAGGGCTATTGGCCGGACGGATTATATACCGCACCCAGTGATGAGGCCTTGATTTATGATATTGAGCAGGCTAAGGCTCTGGGCTTCAACATGCTGCGAAAGCATATCAAGATTGAACCGCTGAGGTGGTATTATCATTGTGATCGGTTAGGAATGCTGGTATGGCAGGACATGGTCAATGGCGGTGAAGAATATAATCAGCTGCTTGTGGGTTACCTGCCGACCTTACTTCCGGGGGTAGCAGCACGGATCAAGGATAAGCATTATAAGCTCCTAGGCAGAGAAAGTCTAGAAGGCAGACGGGAATGGAGCATGGAGTGCCGTCAGACCGTTGAGCTATTGTATAATTGCCCCTCGATTGTGGTGTGGGTACCCTTTAACGAGGGTTGGGGGCAGTTTGATGCGAAGGAAGCATATCGATTAATAAAGGAACTGGACAGTACCAGACTCATTGATCATGCCAGTGGCTGGTTTGATCAAGGAATCGGTGATTTTGAAAGCATCCACAATTATTTTCATCCTTTAAAGGTAAAGCATAAGAATCGGGCGGTCATCTTCTCGGAAATCGGTGGTTATGCTTGCTATATTATGGAACATTCCTTCTCCTGGAGGGTGTATGGCTATAAAATATATCTTACAAAAGAAGATTTTAATAAAGCATATCAGGGATTATACCGTGATGAGCTGGCAAAGCTTTACCACATGGGATTATCTGCGGTAGTCTATACCCAGCTGTCTGATGTGGAGGATGAGGTTAACGGTCTGTTAACCTACGACAGAAAGGTATGCAAGGCAGCACCGTTAACGGATTGGATGGATGAATAGGAGATAACAGGAAATGGAGCTATTACACAAGGATTACCGACTGGTCTGGAGTGACGAATTTAATTATGAGGGCACTCCGGATCCGGTCAAATGGAGCTATGATTTGGGAAACCATCAATGGGCAAACAGAGAGCTGCAAGCCTATACCGATCGCCCCTCCAATGTATCGGTGAAGGATGGAAGATTAATGATCAAAGCGATCAAGGAGCAGGACGGTGAAAGGGAATACACCTCTACCAGACTCACCACCTATGGAAGACAATCCTGGCAATATGGGCTATTTGAGTTTCGGGTTAAGCTTCCGAAGGGGAGAGGCTCCTGGCCGGCAGTCTGGATGCTTTCGGATGCAATTATGGAAGGGACTCCCTGGCCCTTATGCGGTGAAATTGATATCATCGAGCATGCGGGAAGAGAACAGGATCAGCTTTTTTTTAGTCTGCACAGTGAAAAGCATAATCATACCAGGAAGGATACGAAGAGATATACCGTATTCAAAGAATTTCCCGGTGTTAGTGATGAGTTTCATGATTATCATATGGAATGGACACCGGAATACCTGGAATTTTATGTGGACGGAGTCAGTGCCTGCCGCTTCAGCAAAGACGACGATACGGAGGACCAATCGATTTCCTCCTGGCCCTTTGACCAACCCTTCTATCTGATTTTTAATATCGCAGTAGGAGGCACAATGGGAGGAGAAGTTGAGGAGACGGAGCTGCCTTTTGTGATGGAGATTGAGCATGTACGAGTATACCAGAAGAAATAGACAGGCATGCCACGTTAATATGAGTTATAATAATCCTAATAAGCGGAATGAGCAATGTAATGATATACGGAAGGGGAGAGGAAGTTGAAAGGGTATCAATACATAAATGAAAAAGGGGTATTTCGACTTGAAAATCCGGAATTAAGAAGCTATCTGTATTTTCCGATTGCCAATGAAAGCGGTGTGATGGGCAGTGTGACGCCTACCCTAGGCGGAGATAGCAAGATGGGACAGAATACCTTTTTACTGGCACCGGTCAGCAGTGAGGATTTACATAACAATAAATCCTCCCGTAACTTTTGGTGTAAATTAAATGGGGAGAAGGTATGGTCTGCTACCGGAAGATCTGTCTTCCAGGAAGCGAAGCTCTTTACCGGTGAGAAGGAAGAGACCGTACTGGAAGCTGGAATTATGTGGCATAAGATATCGAGAACCTCGAAGGAGCATCAGATCAAATCGGAGATCACTTCCTTTGTGCCTTATACCGGCGAATGCGTGGAGCTTATGCTGGTCACAATAACCAACATCGGTACAAGCTCATATTCTTTAAATCCTACGGCTGCCATTCCTCTCTATGGAAGGTCTGCCGATAATATCAGAGATCATCGCAATGTAACCTCTATTCTTCATCGAATTGAGACGACGGAGCACGGTGTTGTCCTTAATCCGACCCTTACCTTTGATGAGCGTGGACATCATAAGAACACCGTTGTCTACGGAGTCTTTGGAAGTACCGGAGAGGGGCTGGCACCCACTGGCTTTTATCCTGTGGTTGAAGAATTTATCGGTGACGGTGGCTCCTTTGAATGTCCGAAGGCAATTCTTGCCGGTTTGAAACCGGTGGACGCAGGCTTTCATAGAAACGGTTATGAAGCCTTAGGCGGTATTGCCTTTCCGGAGATTATATTAGAACCGAATACCTCGGCATCCTATATTATTGTTATGGGTTATGGCTCATCAAAGGAGGAGTTAGAGGCAGCTGCTGCGAAATTCAGAACCGATCAGTCCTGTCTGGATAGCCTTGCAGCTACCAAGGATTATTGGGAGGAGAAGATCAATGTATCTTATCGTACGGGCTCGAAGGAGTTTGTCGCGTGGATGGACTGGGTCAATTTCCAGCCCATGCTTCGCAGAATCTATGGCTGGTCCTTCCTTCCCCATCATGATTACGGAAGAGGCGGTCGTGGCTGGCGAGATCTGTGGCAGGATTGTCTTGCCCTACTTATCATGAATCCCTCCGGAGTCAGGGACATGCTGATCAGCAATTTCGGCGGTATCCGTATGGATGGAACCAATGCAACGATAATCGGATCAAAGCAGGGTGAATTCATTGCGGATCGCAATAATATAACGAGAGTATGGATGGATCATGGCGTATGGCCTTTCTTAACCACAAGATTATACATCATGCAGAGCGGTGATTTAGATATTCTGTTGAACAAGACTAGCTATTTCAAGGATCCTCAGGCAGTAAGGGGTGAGGAGAAGGATCCGGTTTGGATGCCCGAGGATGGTAATCGAGTAAAGACAGCTGCTGGCAGGGAATATCAGGGAAGTATATTGGAGCATATGCTGATCTCGCATCTGGCAGCCTTCTATGACGTGGGAGAACATAATCATATCCGACTTAGAGGAGCGGATTGGAACGATGCGCTGGATATGGCGAAGGACCGGGGAGAGAGTGTTGCTTTTACTTCTTTGTTCGGCAGTAATTTGGAGGGAATGGCAGATTTAATCCTGGATTTACAGCAAAAGGGCATCCGTAAGCTTTCCTTCATAAAGGAGCTGGAGCTGTTGCTCATCGATCAGCCTTCACTCTACGATGCTGTAGGAGAGAAGCAAAAGCTTCTTTATAAATACTGTGACAGCTGCAGAAGTACCTTGTCCGGAGAGAGCTTCGAGATATCCTGCGAGGAGCTGGCACAAAATCTCAAGAATAAAGCAGCCTGGATACGCAATCATATTCAAAGCACTGAATGGCTTGAGAATAAGGAGGGTCACTCCTGGTATAACGGTTATTATGATAATAACGGAAGAAGAGTCGAGGGCGACTTTGAGACCGGTGTACGAATGATGCTGACCGGTCAGGTATTTGCCATCATGTCCGGGACGGCTTCTGAGGAGCAGGTAAAGGCAATTGTAAAAGCAGCCGATGCATATCTGTATGACGAGGCAATCGGCGGTTATAAGCTGAATACGAATTTTAGGGAAGTGAAGGACGACCTGGGGCGTATGTTTGGCTTTGCATACGGTCATAAGGAGAACGGAGCAGTATTCTCCCATATGGTAGTAATGTATTCCAATGCACTTTATCAGAGAGGTTTTGTTAAGGAAGGCTTCAAGGCAATCAATACCCTATACCGTCATTGCAGTAATTTTGAAAAGAGCCGCATCTATCCCGGAATTCCCGAATATTTCGGAGATAACGGAAGAGGCTTATATCATTACCTCACCGGCTCGGCAAGCTGGCTGCTTTTGACCGTATTGACCGAGATGTTCGGTGTCAAAGGAGCAATGGGTGATCTACAGCTGGAGCCCAAGCTGTTAGGGGAGCAATTTGATCAAGAAGGGCAGGCTGAGGTATCGCTTGTTTTCGCCGGCCGTAAGCTTACGATTTGCTATGAGAATAAGGGGCGGAAGGATTATGGCGATTATCAGCTTGGCAGAATTCTTATGAATGGTGCTGTATATGAAGCAAAAGGTGGGATCTGTGTTATCCGAAGACCGGATATCGAAGCACTGGCACAGGATAAAGATCATAGAATCCTTGTTGAGTTAAGATAGGAATAGAGATGGATAGGAAAGGAGCCTGGGATAGGCCTATGAAGAAGGAATATATTGATGTGACCTCCTATAAGGGAGAGGGCTATCTGCCAATGATTGATTTTGAAGCCTGGAGAGTAGCAATATTAAGGTATTGTGAGGAATTAGAGGTTCAGAATCTAACCACAATGCAGAAGCATAATGAGACAGATGAGGTATTTGTTCTGTTGGAGGGTAACTGCACCCTGTTTACCGGAGGGAAAGGGGATGCCATCCATGATATTGATGCAATCGCTATGAAGCCCTTACAGCTATATAATGTGAAGCAGGGGGTCTGGCATACCCATACCCTGAACCATGCGGCAACGGTATTGATTGTGGAGAATCGGGATACAACGGACAGCAATTCACCGAAGGAGTTATTATCAACAGCACAGCTGGAACAGCTCAGAAGATTGTACGACGAAAGAAATTAAGTTTTTCGGATTGGATTAATCAGAAAGTATTACATTGGAGGAGAAGCATGCACGGCGTGCTTCTCCTCCAATGTATAGCAACCAGTAATTGTAAGGTTGACATTCGAGTTAAGAATATATATATTGAAAGCTGTGGTAGAAACATCATGAAGATTATATAGCCGGGAAGGTACAGAGGGGATAATCTGTGGAGACACAAAGTATGACTATGAATTGGAATAACCGAAAGGGAATATTAGCATACCCACTACTGATCTATTTTGTATTTATTATGATTACGTATATGAAGCAAAATCAGTCTGAGGGGATGGCTGCTTATGCGATTGTATTTAGCTTATTATGGCTGGTTCTCACGCTTCTATATATGCTTGAGCTGCCGAAGGTAAGAAAAATGCTTCGTCAACACGGAAAGTGGTTTCGTACTGTATTATTAATACTCCAGCCTGCTCTTTCTTTTCTAATGATTGAGATCATGGTTGGTAATTATAATACCAAGATGTTTCATAGCTATGGGATTTACAATATAGCGTGGTATTGTGTTATTACTTTTTTACTTTATGCAATCATAAGCAGAGCCAAGCCTGCAATACTAATATCAAATGTCATGATTTATCTAGCAGGGGTGCTGAATTATCTGGTATATCTGTTTCGTGGAAATCCGATTATACCAAGTGATTTATTGGCATGGCAGACCGGTATGAGCGTCGCTTCAAACTATCAGGTGAGTTTTACTACAGGTTTTATCATAGCAACCATTATGATGTATTCCATATTGGTATTCGGGAGTAAGCTTCAAGAAGAAGTAAGGGTTTCTATTGCGGGGCGTATAGTAGGTGTCGCTTTATATTCGTTATTTGTAACGGTCATATTCCTTCTGTTCTTTCATACGGATATCATTAAGTCCCAGATAAGGGTTATCGATTTCTTTGCACCAAAATATACTTACTGTACTTATGGAACTGCTTTTGGCTTTGTTGCCAATGTAGAGGCGATGGAGGTAGAGGAACCGGAGGGATATACAACGGATATTGTCAGAGGGCTTCTCGCAGAAGCAGAGGCAAAGCCTGCTCTATCTGAAGGCGAGGCTGCCAAGCCCAATATCATAGCGGTTATGAACGAGGCATTTTCTGATCTGCGCATGATAGGAGATTATGAGACGAATATCAGTTATTTGCCGTTTATCGATTCCTTGGAGGAGAACACCACGAAGGGAACCATGTATACTTCTGTATTTGGTGGAGCCACGAGTGATACGGAATACGAGTTCCTGACAGGCAACAGCATGGCCGTAATGCCGGGGAATAGTGTGCCTTATCAACAGTTTATCACGGCTTCAACGGATTCTCTTGCGAATACCCTAAAGGCTCAGGGGTATTATAACATAGCAATTCATCCTTATGCTCCAAGCGGATATAAGCGGGATCTGGTTTATCCTCTATTGGGCTTTGATGAATTCTTGTCAGAGGAGGATTTTGAGAATCCTCATCTGATTCGTTCCTATATCAGCGACAGTGACAGCTACAAGATGATTACCCGGCAGTACGAGACAAAGGGAGACCAGCCTTTGTTCATTTTCAATGTTACCATGCAGAACCACGGGGGCTATTCCGGGGAAAGATTGTTTGATGAGAAGGATACCGTCCGGTTTACCCAGCTACAGGGCTATGCCAGGGTTGAGCAATACTTAAGCCTTCTAAGAGAATCGGATAAAGCCTTTCAGCAGCTGGTAGATTACTTCTCAAAGGTAGAGGAACCAACCATAATACTCATGTTTGGAGATCATCAGCCGGTGGTATATTCAGAGCTTCATGATCTACTGGAAGGTAAGCCCGGGACGTCCCTAACAGATTTGGATCAACTTAGATACAAGGTTCCGTTTATCGTGTGGGCAAATTATGATATTACCGAGGATGATGTGGATAACATCAGTGCAAATTATCTATCCTCTTATTTGCTTAAAACCGCAGGCCTTTCCGGTACAGCCTATAACGAATATTTATTACGGTTACAGAAGGAGCTGCCGGTAATCAATGCGCATTTTTACATTACGAAGGAAGGGGATTGCTACCCTTTATCGGAAGCAACAGCATATTCAGAGCTGTTACGGCAATATCAATATGTAGGCTATAATAATGCGCTCGATAGTAAGAATAAGCTATGGGAGTATTATCGTGTTGAGTAATAGAAGAAGGACCTTAGGCAACTGATCTGTGGAGACCGGTGCTGTAAGGCCCTTCTTGATATTATACCATTTTATAATCCAGGTGATAGCTTCATTATGCACATATTCTAGCAATATCCTCTTGTCCTATGGTTTCCTTCTCCAGTAATTCTGAGGTAATGCCTTCTAAATGCAATATATTATTCTGTATCAGCTTTTTAGTTTCAGCATATAAGAGCTTCATATGTTCTCTGCATTTTGAAACAAGCTGCTCATTCTGACCTTCGCTAAAGACATCAAGACTGAATAATCCCATCTCTTCATCCATGCCGAATTTGTTGATATAATCCAGAATTAATTGGGATGCCTTCTGAATATCGTTGCTTGCCCCTGTTGTAATCTCTTCAGAGCCAAAGATAAGCTCTTCAGCGATTCTTCCGGCCAGCAGGACCTGTATACTTGCTTTCAACTGGCGCTTATTCTGAAACATGGTATCCTTGGGGATGCTCAGATTAAAGCCTCCGGCACCTCGGACACTCGGGATGATGGTTACCTTTGATATATAATGCTCCGGTAGAAGCAGCGTGGTTACAAGAGCATGACCAGCTTCATGATAGGCAGTGATTCTACGGTCTAAATCAGAGATATAGCTTCGGTCCTGCTTCGGTGCGCCGGCAATGACAGTATAGAAGGCTCGGTCGATATGGTCCCATCGAATTACACTGTCTTTTTCGTTTGCCGCATTAATAGCTGCTTCATTTAACAGATTCTCAAGCATAGCACCACTAAAGCATACGGTGGATTTGGCGAGACTCTCCAGATTAACATCATCGGCAAGGGGCTTTTTCTTTGCATATAAGGATAGAATTTGCTTTCTTGCGTTAACATCGGGAAGACCTATCTCAATATGTCGGTCAAATCTGCCGGGGCGGAGTAAGGCTTCATCCAGGGTATCCAGACGATTCGTGGCTCCGATTACGATAATACCCTGGTTATCATGAAAACCGGACATTTCCGTCAGAAGGGCATTGAGAGTCTGATCGCGTTCATCATTGCTGGCTGACACATTTCTGGCTCTTTTCTTTCCTATGGCATCGATCTCGTCAATGAAGATAACAGCTTTCTCGCTTTTTTTTGCCTTATTAAACAGGCTTCGAATTCGGCTTGCACCTACACCGACATACATTTGAACAAAATCAGAACCGCTCATGGCGTAAAAAGGTACATTAGCCTCTCCGGCAATTGCCTTTGCCATCAAGGTCTTACCGGTTCCGGGAGGGCCATACAGCAACAATCCCTTAGGCATACGGGCACCTACGGTGGCGTACTTATCCGGATTCTTAATAAATTCGATAATATCCACAACCATAGATTTTGCCTCAGTATTACCGGCTACCGAAGCCAGCGTAACTGAAGCAGCGGTTTCCTTTGCTTGGGGTTTCTTTTTATTGGAATTCTTAATCAGATCATTTGAATTACTGCCACTGCGGACATACCATAGTATACCACCGATAACCAGTCCGATTAAAAGCACCTTCAATAATGTAAACAAGGGATTCTCTTTGCCGTAATTAACAGTTACCTGATTCAGAAGAAGCTGCTCAGTAAAATTCTCTGTCTTAGGATTCGGTACAGTATATAATATGTCTGGCTCGGAGGATAGCTTCGCTTGAAAGGAATTTTCATCCTGACTGAAAATTATCTCCTGTACCTGTCCTTCTTCCATGGACTGTAGAAAGTCAGGGTATGACATCTTTGCTGTCTCTTTGCTGCCATAGAGAACGGCAAGAGAAAGGACACTTATGATAAAGATAGCGGCTAATATATAAATGTATGTTTTTTTCATTAGAGACCTCCGGAAGTAAAAAGTTTACAATCGCTTTCTTTTATTCTAGCATAAATCGTTAAAATTTCTAGAATTAAAATAATGGAAAGTCTTCCTCGTGATGCCTGGCGGGGTACCCCTTGTTTCATTAAACCTAGGTAGAATGGGGAGTAGATGAAAACGGATTACCTGGAGTAGATTGGCTTTTATATTAATTTTATAAATATTTAATAAATACTTGAAAAAATAGACCAACTGGAATAATATTGACTATTGGAGAATGAGTTACCACAGAAAATATCAAAAATACTATACACGCCAATGAGGGCAAAATATTGGAGGCACGAAGAATGGATAAGTTAAAGCCAAAGTTGTTTTCGGTTATGAAAACGTATACGAAGGAGCAGTTTGTGAAGGATGTGATAGCCGGAATTATTGTAGCAATCATTGCACTACCACTATCGATAGCACTGGCACTGGCATCCGGAGTCACACCTGAGAGGGGGTTATACACCGCTATTGTAGCTGGCTTTGTTATCTCTTTCTTAGGAGGAAGCCGTGTACAGATTTCAGGGCCGACAGCAGCCTTTGCTACTATCGTTGCAGGAATTGTAGCAAAAAAGGGTATGGAGGGACTGGCCGTAGCAACCGTAATGGCAGGTATCATGCTGATCATAATGGGCTTATTAAAGTTCGGAAGATTGCTTAAGTTCATTCCCTACACGATTACAACCGGGTTCACCTTGGGTATCGCAGTTACAATCTTTATCGGACAGATCAAAGACTTTTTGGGCTTAACCTTACATACAAAGCCGGTGGAGACGTTAGAAAAAATAGTCGCCTGCATTGAGGCAATCACTACAATCAACCTTCAGGCAGTTCTGATTGGTGCCTTGTCGTTGGGTATCCTAATTCTTTGGCCTAAAATAAATAATAAGATTCCTGCTTCTTTAGTCGCCGTCATAATCGCAGCGGCTGTTGTGAAGCTATTCGGAGTCGAAGTCAACACCATAGGAAGTCTTTATGAAATATCCTCAAAACCCCCGACGTTCCAAATACCGAATATTAATATATCAATGATTAATTCAATGTTTCCGGATGCCGTCACTATCGCCGTACTGGCAGGGGTGGAATCGCTGTTATCCTGTGTGGTAGCGGATGGAATGATCGGCAGCAAGCATCGCTCAAATATGGAATTAGTCGCACAGGGAGCCGGCAATATCTTCTCCAGCTTGTTTGGCGGTATACCGGCAACCGGAGCTATCGCAAGAACAGCGGCAAATGTAAAGAACGGAGGTCGTACCCCTATCGCGGGAATGGTTCATGCGGTAACATTGTTTCTGATTCTGGTGGTATTAATGCCCTATGCGGCGCTAATTCCTATGCCTACCATCGCGGCAATTCTCTTCATGGTAGCTTATAATATGAGCGAGTGGAGAGAATTCGTACAGCTGGTGAAGAAATCTCCGAAGAGTGATATTCTGGTACTGGTATCAACCTTTGCGTTAACCGTTATCTTTGACCTGGTAGTAGCTATTGAGGTCGGAATCCTGATGGCAGCAATACTCTTCGTTAAAAGAATGGCTGATGTGGCAGATGTGCAGAGCTGGACTTATCTGGAGGATGATCCGACAGAGGATGATTTGAATGATCCGGAAAATATCCGTAAAAAGAAGGTCCCGAAGAACACACTGGTTTATGAGATCAATGGTCCCATGTTCTTTGGTGCCGCAGATAAATTTATGGACATCTCTCTGGATTCTCATGTGAAGGTGGTAATCCTTCGAATGAGAAGCGTACCTGCCATGGATGTGAACGCATTGCATACGTTGAATCATGTCTTAAAGTCCTGCAAGAAGAGACACATCACCCTGATTCTATCCCATGTTCAGGAGCAGCCCTTGAAAATGATGCAAAAAGCAGGCTTTGATCAGTCCGTCGGTAAGGAAAACTTCTGCGACAATATCGATCTGGCTTTGATAAGAGCGGAGCAGCTGCAGGCTGCAGGCATACGAAATGCAGCCAGTTAGTGATATAAAGAAATTATGATAAGGAACTCCGGGTCAAGGAATTTTGCCCCGGAGTTTTTTGAGTAAAATTAAGTAAATCTTAATGAATTCCATTATGAAAAGCGATATAATTACTAGCAGAAGGATAAAACTTATAGTCGATAGGAGGAGAAATTAATTTGAAAGAAAAATTTGTAAAGCTGGTAAAAAAAATATTAGTTCAAAGCCTTTGCATCATCATTTTCCTAGCGATATGCTTATTAATTGCTGTTCAGATTTCTCACTTTACGGGGATCATATTCAGAACGGTTATGGTATATGAAGGCTTTATCCTGGTTTTGGCAGGGGCACTGTTATCACCGAGAGCCAGCCGGTCAATTATCAACGTAAATGCCTTGGATCAGCCAAATGCAGCACAGATTGCACATCGGGATCTGGAGGTCATTCGATTGGAGCAGGAGCTGGAGCGGGAGGATCCGTCCTATTATAAGAATTTCTTTTACCAGGTCAAGGGAAGTGCCCATAATATTACCTTGATTTTTACAGGCTTAATCATGCTGTTCTATGCTCTGAATTATCTAGCCTAGCTTTTATTAATCATGAAAGTCCGAGTTGCATATAATAAAATAAAGATATCATATGAATGAAGGTCTTTATGGATAATGCAAAGATAGATAATGAGTTAAATCTTGCCCTAGACGTACCTGAGGCGGAGCGGGCAAAGGCGGTCAATCTTAATGTGGGTTATACACCGGATACCGATTTATGGGAGCTGATTGTAAAGTACAGCGGCAGTCTTGACCGTATTAGGGAGGAGCTTCAGATATCAGCGGTGGAGCTAGCGAGTCAATATGCTATTCTGACCATCCCCGAATATCTGATTGGCAGGTTATCCGATTATGAGGAGATTGAATACATCGAGAAACCAAAGCGCCTGTTCTACGAGGTGAATGAAGGGCGTACGGCTTCCTGTATCAATCCGGTGCAGACAGGGAATTTTAATCTGTTCGGAGAAGGAGTACTGGTCGCTATCATTGATTCCGGAATTGATTATTCCCACCCGGATTTCCGTAATGAGGACGGTACGACGAGAATTGAAGCGATATGGGATCAGACAATACAGGGAAGTCCGCCGGAGGGCTACGACATAGGAACCCTGTATACAAGAGCGCAGATTAATGAAGCACTTCTGATTCCGATGCCGGAGCGATTGGAGATTGTTCCGAGTACAGATTTATCAGGACACGGAACCCATGTTAGGTGTTTGAAAAATATTCTGGAAACCGGCTGCAGTCCCCTTTCTTTCATCACTTCGAGCAAAAGGGATGAAATCATACATATAAGTGACATATATTTACAAATGGAAATATATGTGATATACTTACGCTATACTAGATTTATATATAATATCCATATGGTTTTTCTCACGTTCATAGAAGTTTTTGCGTTTACAAACGCTTAAAATAACAATAAGTGAGGTGAAAAACTAATGTACAGAAAAATTTGTAGTGCTTGTCTTATATTTATACTTATTATTCTAACTTCTACGACAGCTTACGCGCAGAACTGGTATTATGCAACTGGTAATTATGTGAGTTCGGCACCCGTTAACCCTACTACCGGCCTTGACTTTTATGTGGATTATTCTGCGATAACAACTTATGGTTCCGGAGTATTCACTAAAGCTTTTGACTGGAATGGAAGTTATATAGGAAATGTTAATACTATAGCTCAGTATCCCGCTTCTCCATCGTCATTTCCAGGTTATTTTTTGATTACTACAGATAGTACGCTGTCGCTGTATACTTGTGCTCAAACATTTTATTATACATCAAGCGGCACACTGATTGGGGGGACATACCCTATGGACTCAACATCAATTTACAAAAGCCGTATAAGCTTCAATTCCAATCAAAGCGTTTTTAATGTTAATGGTTCTTTTAATACTACTTATTTAGAAAAAGTGGTACGGCATGAAGTTGGACACGTTTTCCTTCTCAAGCATCCAACAAATTTATATTTCTCTTCAGTTATGCATCAGGAAGCCCCCAATGGTACGACGATTTCTGCTACTATAACCACGGATGATAGGAATAATATAATTGCCAAATGGGGTTCATAAACGGTGAAAAGGAGTGATAGAAATGAAAAGATTAGCATTAATCTTTATTAGTCTATTATTTATATCTTTCTCAGTTTCATGTAAAGCCAATGACGTCGCTGATATCCCGTCCAATGCAGAGACCACAGAGGATTTAGCTGATATCCCAGCGGATATAGAGGTTACATACATTGTGGCTGATAAAGTGTTTTTTGAAGACCTTAAACAGGTGGAGGATGATGCCACAATTATTGTTGAAGCAGATGTAAGAAAGAATCTTGGGCAGAATGTATCGACTCATTATGATTACGAATTTAAAAAGGAGATACCCGGTGCTGGCTATACAAAATGGGAGATTGAAGTGACAAAAGTATACAAAGGTGATGTTAAAGTCGACGATAAACTAGTTTTGTTGCAGGACTATTACATATGGACTGATTCTGATGGTAAAGAGCAATTAGTCACAATTACTGCACTGACACCAGCAGAAAAAGATAGGAAATACCTTATGTTCTTGAAATATGATGTTAATAATGAAGGGTACTGGCCAGTTTGCGATTACGAAGGAATGTTTTCCGTGCCAACCGATGAATTGAAAGAGAAGGTAAAAGCAAAGACGCTGGAACAGGTGGATTTAGATGTTTACAACTATGAGCAGCTTCATCATTTGATTCCCATTTACAGTGAAGTAATCAAAAAATATTTTGACTGAAATATTCCTAATAACTATCCGGATATCAGCATAACATAATGGTGCGAAAACTATGTGGTTTTCTGTTGAAAGAATAACCGCAGATATTGATGAAGATAAGTGGTAAGGAGCCTTGAAAGTAATATTTCAGGGCTTTTACTTTGTCATAATTCACGATTTTCTCATACCTCATATTTCGAATTCCTACATGTGCTCCTTTCTTTTATATTTTCTAAATTATATTTAACATCATTTTTTACAACAGTAAGCAACAGTAAGATTTCAGTAAGGATGTTTGCCATAAAAAAGTTATAAACGAAATTATGAATCAATATAATCTAATAAAAATAATTAGGGCTGAGATTGTATTGGAAAACTAGTAATATATAACGAGTATAAGGAACAGAATAAAGAGAAGAGAGAACAAGAAATCATTCTGATCATAGTAAAAATGATTAAGAATAAAATAAAAGGATGAGAGAAAGAGATCGGGGCAAAAGATATGGATAAAGCAGCAATATATTGCAGATTACGGGAAGATGTAGATAAATTAAATATAGGAGACGATAGTGAGAGTATACTAAATCAAAAATTACTCCTAATGGATTACGCAAAAAAACACGACATGCAGATTTACAAGATTTACAGTGATGATGACTATTCCGGCGCTGACAAAGATAGACCTGAATGGAATAAAATGCTAAGAGATGCTGAAAAGGGTGAGTTTAGTATCATTATATGTAAGACCCAAAGCAGATTTACCAGAGAGATGGGAATGGTAGAAAAATACATTCACGGTATATTTGCTGAATGGGGAATCAGATTTATTGGAGTAATCGATAATGTTGACACTAGTATCAAGGGAAATAAAAAATCAAGGCAAATTAACGGGTTAATTAATGAATGGTACTTAGAGGATCTTTCTGAAAACATCAAAACTATTTTCAGAAAAAAATGGAGGATGGCCAATTTCTTGGCGCTTTTGCTCCCTATGGTTATAAGAAAGACCCAAATAACCGACATAAAATGATCATCGATGAAGAAGCAGCTGAAATTGTTGGGCGAATTTTCGATCTGTATACAGAGGGATATAGCATTAAAGGGGTTTGCCATATATTAACAGAGTCTCAGATTCCGACACCTACAACATATAAACAGGGCTTGGGGTATGCCTATAAAAACCCGAATTCCAATTCTGCAGCATCCAAGTTAGGGGTATGGGGTTCAACGACAGTGAGAAGCATTTTGACAAATAACACATACATAGGTGTTTTAACACAAGGAAAAGAAAAAAAACTGAGTTATAAAAGTAGAAAGGTTGTTAAGACCTCCGAGGATGAATGGGTTGTTAAAGAAAATAACCATGAAGCCATTATTGATAAGAATATATTTTATCAAGTCCAAAAAATGCTGGAATCTAAACGTACAGTAAGTGGTGATACAAAGGGAAATAAAAACTTAAAGCACATTGCCTAGCGGGTAAAGTAAAATGTCTGGATTGTGGCTCCTCATTGATTAAAACCGGCGGTGGTAGTTCGGGGGAAAGTCGTTACTTGAGATGTCAGTTAGCAAATAAAACCGGAAATGAAAAGTGTACTCCACATGCCATCCGACTTAATCAATTAAAAGATACGGTTGCGAGTGAAATACAAAAACTAATGAATGCGATTCTTAATGAAGATAATGAGAACTAACTTGCAGAACGATTAATCGGTATTTCAGACACCAATCATATAGTTGAAGCAAAGACGAAAGAACTAATTAGTGTAAACCGGATTATAAAGGACAATAAGCAAGGTCAGTCCTCTTTGTACATGGATAAAGTAAAACAGATTATCACCGAGGATGAATATATTATGCTTAAAGAAACACTGAATAACACGATCAAGGAGCAGCAAGCAAAATATTCGAAGCTGATGAATGAAATTGAAGGTCTAAAAATAATCCATGATGAAAAACCGAATGCTTTAACTTTAGCTAAGAAATATGCAGTCTTCGAGGAATTAACAAGTGATATAGTTGTGAGCTTCATTGATTACATTGAGGTTGCTGAAAAAGATATGTACGGTAATCAAGATTTACATATTCACTGGAATATATAATTTAACCATAATGAATATTTTTGGAACACCCAACCCATGTGTGGTAGCTAAAAAATATTAAGATAGACCAAGTATGCAGTACCCCGACATACTTGGTCTGTTATTATTTATCATGTCTTTCTTTATAAAAATACGCTTTTATATCATTGTTTTATATACATTAATCACCTAATATGTATCATATATAAAGCCAATATAAATGTGGATATGATGAATTCATTTAAAAAGCAGCTTATGCGAAAACATATATATGTTAGTCTTCCAATACCAAATAAGGAGAGGTTTATATGAAAGAGCTAAAGAGTAAGCAGGTTAAGCTTTATGATGACAATTTAAGACGGCGTGAAATTACTAACAGAGAGTATCTAATGAAATTGACCAATGAAAATCTTCTGATTAATTTTAAATTGGAAGCAGGGAGATATTCCGGAAGAGAACTTAGTAATGATGCACACAAAGGGTGGGAATCTCCTGTATGTCAATTACGTGGACATTTTCTGGGTCATTGGCTGTCAGCCGCAGCCATCCATTATAATATGAGTGGTGACAGGGAATTAAAGGCAAAAGCAGATGTTATTATCGACGAATTGGAAGAATGTCAGAAGGATAATGGTGGTCAATGGGTAGGTCCAATTCCTGAAAAATATCTTTACTGGATTGCAAACGGAAAGGAAGTTTGGGCTCCCCAATATACACTCCATAAAGTTTTCATGGGCCTGGTTGATATGTATCTATATGCTGAAAACCAAAAGGCTTTGGAAATTGCAGATCGCTTTGCCGATTGGTTTGTAGAATGGAGTGGAAGGTTTAGCAGAGAAAAATTTGATGATATACTTGATGTAGAGACCGGTGGAATGCTTGAAGTATGGGCAGAGCTGCTTCATATTACGGGTAAAGATAAATATAAAATGTTATTAGAGCGCTATTACCGAGACAGACTATTCGGTTCACTGCTGGCAGGTAAAGATCCGCTGACTAATATGCATGCCAATACAACCATACCTGAAGTTCTTGGTTGTGCCAGAGCCTATGAAGTGACCGGAGAAGAAAAATGGATGGAGATTGTAAAAGCATATTGGAATTGTGCGGTAACTGAGAGAGGGTGCTTAGCAACAGGTGGACAAACTTCAGGTGAGATCTGGATCCCGAAGATGAGGATGAAGGAAAGATTGGGTGACAAAAACCAAGAACACTGTACCGTATATAATATGATACGGTTAGCAGAATTTTTGTTCCGACATACAAAAAATCCTGCTTATATGCAGTATATCGAATACAACCTATATAATGGTATTATGGCACAAGCGTATTATCAGGAATATACCTTAACTGGCAGTAAACATGATAACCCCTCCACTGGGCTGCTGACTTATTTTCTTCCAATGAAGGCCGGATTACATAAGGATTGGAGCGGAGAGATCGACAGCTTCTTCTGTTGTCACGGAACTATGGTACAAGCAAATGCAGCCTTGAACAGAGGAATATATTATAAGGACAAAGAAGAGCTTTTTGTCTGCCAGTATTTTGATTCTGAGTTGCAAATGAAAATAGGAGAAGATGAAATAACAATAATTCAGAAACAAGACAATATGAGTGGCAGCATGATGAATTCCTCCAATACTGCCGGTAGTCAAGAAATGAACGAAGCTACAGTACTACATGAAAATATGCCTATGTACAAGAAGTATGATTTTGTTGTACGAACTTCTACGGTAAAAGCTTTCACCATTCGTTACCGTATTCCTGAGTGGATTATGTCCGAAGCAATTATTTATGTAAATGGCTCAGTACATGGTCAAACATCAGATAACAATAATTTTTATAGTATAAAGCGAGAATGGAAGGATGGGGATACAATCAATATCATCCTACCTATTGGAATCCGCTTTATACCGCTTCCTGACGATGATGAAATAGGAGCTTTTCGTTTTGGACCAGAAGTGCTGGCAGGTATCTGCAATACGGAAAGATTACTTTACGTAGAAAATAATGATATTGCTTCTGAAATTATGATAGAAAATGAGCGCGAGTGGGGTAAGTGGCGCTTTTTCTTCAAGACGGTAAACCAGAATCCGGTAATTCAATTAAGAAGAATTAGGGACATTGGATATGAACCATATCAGATTTATTTTAAGATAAAAAAATTTCGAAGGGGGGCAAACCATAATAGCAGATGCTCCGATTAATATCATACCATTGTTTGTCAAAGCGGGTAGTATACTACCGATGACTCAGTTTATGCAATATGTAGATGAAACAAGAGTTAGTTGTTGGTGAGCCAATCGGATACTATAAGGGGATGACAAAAAACAGAGAATTTCAAATTCAAGTAATAAAAAATGTCTAGAGCGTTAATAACAGTGGTTTATCGTTTTATATAAAAATACCAATTGATCAACCTTACCGTTCAACATAAGCGGTTCATTATAGTTTTCAAGCTATTACATGGAATGGTAAGGTTGATTTTCAGCTAAATTTCATTGATTTAAGTTGATATAAACCTGATATTTAGTTATAATTAGAAGTAAAAACGTTTTACTTATAATAAAAGAAGGAGTGTCAAAAATGAAAAAACAAGGATTTAACCCGTATCTTCCATCCTGGGAATATATCCCGGACGGTGAACCGTATGTTTTTAATAACAGAGTCTATGTTTACGGCTCTCATGACCGTTTTAACGGGTATGCTTATTGCTTAAATGATTATGTTTGTTGGTCTGCACCGGTGGAGGATCTTGCTGACTGGCGCTATGAAGGAGTCATTTACAAAGCTACTGATGTACAAAATAATGAGGACCGCGATAGCTGTCTTTATGCACCTGATGTGGCGGTAGGACCGGATGGAAGATATTATCTATATTATGTGGATAGTAAACGTTCCATAGTATCGGTTGCTGTCTGCGATACACCGGCAGGGAAATACGAGTTTTATGGTTATGTACACTATGCAGACGGAGTAAACTTAGGGGAGAAAGAAGGAGATGAACCGCAATTCGATCCGGGGGTATTGGTAGAGGAAGATAAGGTTTATCTTTACACCGGCTTTTGTGCAAGAGGTGACAAATCCAGAAGCGGAGCGATGGCAACAGTGCTTAGTAGTACGGACATGTTAACCATTACCGGTGACCCGGTTATTGTAGCTCCAAGCGAACCTTATAGCAAGGGCAGCGGTTTTGAGGGACATGAATTTTTTGAGGCTCCGTCGATTCGAAAATGGGGAGACACTTATTACCTAATCTACTCCTCAATTCTTATGCACGAGCTATGTTATGCTACCAGTAAACATCCTACCAAGGGATTTGAATATCGTGGAACGATAGTAAGCAATTGTGATATGGGCATCAGCACCTATAAACCCATTAACAAACCGATGGCTTACGGAGGAAATAACCATCGCAGTAAAGTGCAAATAAGCGGAAAATGGTAAATATTCTAACACAGGCACACCAATGGAACGAATT
Organism: Bacillota bacterium; assembly: GCA_023415475.1. Lineage (GTDB taxonomy): Bacteria > Bacillota > Clostridia > Lachnospirales > Lachnospiraceae > Mobilitalea. The sequence continues at coordinate 54,930 of JAEZKL010000102.1, forward strand.
ATAGCAGACAGGGTTGCTTAGAAGAAATTAAGTTTTTGGGAGATGGTTCAATTCCTCAAGTAGAAATGACCTCCTGTTGTCCTAATGGCGGACCGCTAAAGGGATTGGGTGAGTATCCTGCATACATAGCATGTAATCTATTTTGCGACGAGGAATCCGTCTACACAGATTTTACCGGAGCATGGATGAATAATCAATTTCCAAAGATTACACAGGATGGAAAAGATGGCGATGAAGAGATTGGCTATATTGCTAACATGAAAGCATCTGCTACGGCCGGCTTCAAGTATTTTGATTGTAAAGGGGTTAAGAGAATTAAAATAAAAGTTCGTGGCTATTGTAAAGGTGATTTCGAAATAAAGACTTCTTGGAACGGACCTGCTCTTGGTAAGATACCGGTTGTGTTTTCCAACGTGTGGAAGGAATATTCGGCAGATATAACGATCCCGGATGGAGTACATGCACTGTATATTACCTATACTGGTCAGGGAAGCGCAAGCCTTGCATCCTTTACATTGGAATAATTGATACCAATACTTTATGCTTGGATGGTAGATTAACAGTACAAGTATTAGAATAGGAGGTATTATATGGATAAGTGGAAGTATATGGATCAATTTTTAAATAATCATATTAAAACCGGTCCTTCCGGTTGTGGTTGCGCTGTTGCGAAGGATGGCGAAATTCTATTCGAAAATTATTATGGCTTTGCGGATATAGAAAAGCAAAAACCGATTACGGAAAGCTCTGTCTATAGACAGTTTTCTACTACAAAGCTTGTGGTTGTTACTGCTGCAATGCTTCTTTTTGAAAGAGGAGGTTTCCTCTTAAACGATCCGATTTCTGAATATTTTCCTGAGTGGAGTGATACCCAGGTTGCTGAGAGACTGGAAGATGGTACATATAATATAAGACCAGCCAAACGGCCGATACAAGTTAAGGATTGCTTTTCTATGACGATGGGTATTGGGTACGGTGGCGATGACTATACTCATCAAATGATGGAAAAGGTACGACAGGAATTAAAGGAAGAAGTCGGAGATTATACCCTTAGGCAGGACATCCATGCAATGTCAAAGGTTCCTATCATGTTTGATCCCGGCACTCATTGGCTTTATGGCTTCGGTCATGAATTGGTTGCCGGACTAATTGAAGTGGTATCCGGAAAAACCGTGGGAGAGTTTTTAAAAGAGGAATTGTTTGAACCATTGGGGATGAAGAGTACAGGATACCGTTATTTTAATGATATGAGGGAACAGCTGGTGACCTTGTATCAAAAAAATGAAGATGGCAGTAGGGTTCCTATCAAAGGTATGTTTGATGAACGATTGGAGCCGGATGCGAAATATGAAGCCGGCGGAGCTGGGTTGTTTTCCAGTATACGAGATTATCTTGCTTTTTCTCAGATGTTGGCTTGCGAGGGTAACTATAAGGGAAATAAAATTATAGGGAAAAAGACGATTGATTTAATGTGTACCAACCAGCTGAATGATCAACAGCTGAATGAGTTCAGGAACTCCTATCTTGATGGATATGGATATGGTCTGGGTGTAAGGACTATGATGGATCCGTCCAAAGGAAGTAATACTTCAATTGGAGAATTTGGATGGACCGGTATGATGGGCACTTATGTAGCGATAGATCCCAGTGAGCGTGTTTCGGTTGTATATATGCATAATCTACAGCCTAATATGGAAGAGTATTCACACCATCGTATTCGTAATATTGCCTTTGGGGCTATAAAATAACCGTATCCGAAGTATACGACTATCATAATAATTAAATACTTGTATTAAAGAACCCGGTAGAAATGCTACCCACAGATAGGAATTATAATACTTGAATGTCCTATATAGGGGTAACAAAGCAAATATCTACCGGGTTCTTTTGTCCATCCTATGTGGTATATGTGAGTTTATCTAATATCTATTCGATTTTAAGCACAACCACAGATTTTGGTGGAATACAAGCGTAAATCTGATTGTTTTCTAACCGTAGATTGCTATAAACAGTTTCAGTAATGGCTTCTGGATTCTCAAAGGTATTTCTGGCATTCATTTCATTTGAAGTCAGTATGGTACCTGATATTTTGCTTTTACTTGCCCCGAGAAGCTCGCAGTTTATTTCAACTTCTTGATTAGGATCTAGATTACAGAGGGATATATGAATGTTACCTTCTGCATCCATAGAGGAGGAAGCACTAAGCTGATCGATTTTTTCTTCACCATAATAGTAATATGTTTTCTCTAGGCTAGTTTCGAGTAATTCCGCATTTTGATGTACAGCGAACATTTTAAATATATAATAGGTCGGTGTTAATATCATTTTATCCCCATCTGTTAAAATTACAGACTGTAATACATTAACCATCTGTGCTATATTAGCCATCTGGATACGGTCACAGTGGTTGTTAAAGAGGTTAAGATTGATACCTGCCACTATTGCATCGCGTAGGGTGTTTTGTTGATATAGAAAACCGGGATTTGTTCCCGGTTCCACTTGATACCAGGTACCCCATTCATCCACGATTAGTCCTACTCGCTTATTCTCGTCATATTTATCCATTATTTCAATGGTTTTTTCTATTAGCTCTTCCATATATAAAGTCATCTGTAATATACCAAACCAGTCTTTTTCGTCAAAATCGACAGCGGATCCCTTAGGCTGGCTCCAATCTAAGGGCATGGTATAATAATGTAGGCTGAGACCATCCATATAGTTACCTGCATTTTTCATTAATACTTCAGTCCAATTATAATCGTCTGCATTTGCACCACAGGCTACCTTATACAGTTTGTTTTCGCCAAAATTTCTAAGGTAGGTAGCATACCTGCGATATTCGTCGGCATAATACTCCGGACGCATTTGACCACCGCATCCCCAATTTTCATTTCCAACTGCAAAATATTCTAGCTTCCAAGGCTCATCTCTGCCATTTTGCTTTCTTAAATTTGTCATAGGTGATATACCGTCAGAGGTAATGTATTCAACCCATTGCTGCATTTCTCTCACTGTACCGCTGCCTAGATTACCGCTGATATATGGAGCAGCGCCGATAAGCTCACAAAATTCCATGAATTCATGGGTGCCAAAATGATTGTTTTCGGTAACGCCACCCCAGTGCGTATTAATCATGGAAGGGCGATTTTCATAAGGCCCAATCCCCTCCATCCAATGATAATCATCTGCAAAGCAGCCGCCTGGCCATCTGAGAACAGGTATTTTCATTGCTCTTAACGCATCGATTAAATCTTTACGTATTCCGTTAATATTGGGAGTTGGTGAATCCTTGCCAACCCATATTCCTTCGTAGATACATCTGCCTAAATGCTCTGCAAAATGTCCATAAATATTTTTGTTAATTCTTCCCTTTCTAATCTCTGAATTTACTTTCATTTTTATCATGATATTATCCTTTCTTTCGTCAAACGTTTGATAATTAATGGGAAAAAGCTTCCAGGAAGATTAAAATGTGGTATCTTTTTGAGCTATAGGGAGTTGATTTGAAAAACGATTAACATAATAAATTTAAAGGATAATAGTAGAATAGTCAATACTATATTTCAAAGAAATTCAACAATATATACAAAAATTATTGACAAATGTATACAATTATATATATAATGCTATATATAGAGGTAAAACGATAAACAAAGAGGACGAGATAAAATCAAAAAATGGAGGTAAGAAGGTTTGAAAACAAAATCGATTAGTTATAGAACTTTTTTTTCGAAAATAACAGGAAGCATCAGAGTAAAGCTTATACTATGTTTTTTGGTACCTGTCTTGTTCATTGTAATATTGGGAGCTGGAGCGTATCAAAGTTCTTCAAAGGCTATCATTAATACCTTTACCGATGCAACGGTGTCATCGATTGAAAAAACCGGTGAATATTTCGACTTAATATTAAAGAATATTGAGGATAAAGCGGTTTCGTTTGCCGTTGATACTCAAATACGTGATTATTATGCAGGCAAATATTCGAATGACGTTCTTGAGAACGGAAACGCATTTAAAGCTGCAAGGAGTAGCGCGGCAATCATGGCGACTTCCGATCGTTATATTGAAAATATATTTATTATATCGGACGCAGGTAAGCCGATAACCACCTATGGTCAGTTTGATGATAAGGTTGATTCCTATATGAATTTTTCTGAAACACAAGAGGCAGCTCTGATCGATACAAACAAAAATACAAACCTATGGACGGGATACCATGCTTTTTTGGATGAACAACTGGAAATACCAAAGGATAAGTACGCGATTACCTTATCAAAACCTCTTCTGAATGTAACAGCAAGACAGATTGGGTATCTTTTTGTCGATGTCACTACGAGTGTTATTACAGACGCGATGAAAACCTTGGAATTACCGGAGAATAGCTATCTTGCATTTATATCACAGGATGGAAAAGAAATAACGCCGGATGGTATTGTTGCGGAACCCATTTTCACAAAACTAAAAGAATATGAAAATATACATACAAGTACGGAAAAAAACGAACACCTTACTATTACCTATAATGGGGAAGAGCATGAATTTATTTATTCTAGGATAGGAAATAGCGGAGCTGTTATCTGTGCTATGATACCCTCGTCATATCTTCTGGAGCAGTCAAATTCAATAAAAAACCTTACATTTATTCTGGTTGCAGTTGCGGCTATTTTCGCAATAATGATTGGAGTCATAGTTGCATATGGGTTTGGAAAAGCAATAACAGAAATGATTCATACTTTATCCAGGGCTACCGAAGGAGATTTGACCGCTTCCGTAGATCATATACGCAAGGATGAATTCGGAATACTGTCAAAGAGTATTAATCATATGATTGGTAATTTGAATGAGATAATTAATAAGGCAACTAAGGTTAGTCAGACGGTTGCCGATTCCACCAGAAATGTTTCTGAAAATTCGATACTTTTATTGGAAGCTTCAAAGAATATTTCTGTTGCCATATCTGAAATTCAACAGGGGAATGTTCAACAGGCAGAAGGTACAGAGCAGTGCTTGAGGATAACGGATGAATTAGCGAACCAAATTAATATGGTTCATGAAAATGCCTTAGCTATTGAAAAAATTGCAGAGACTACTAAGAATGTGGTTAAGGATGGTATCGATGAGATTGATCGGCTTTCCGATGTAACGGATGAAAATGTTCGTGTTACGAATAATACGATTAGAGATATTGAGGAGCTTGAAAAGGAATCCAAAGTAATAACAGATATTATAGGGGTAATTAACGGCATAGCAGGACAGACGAATTTGTTATCCTTAAATGCTTCTATTGAGGCCGCAAGAGCCGGCGAAGCGGGAAGAGGCTTTTCTGTAGTTGCAGATGAGATACGGGAGCTGTCGAACAAGTCAGTAACCGCTGCACGAGAAATTGAACAGATTATTAAGAATATTATAGCTAAGACTCATACCACTGTGAATACAGTTAAGCAGGCTGAGTCTATCTCCAAGTCTACCGAGGCTCGACTAAATAATGTGGTTCAGCTGTTTAATAACATAACGATTCATGTTGACGATTTAGCGGGTAGGATGGAAAGGATTACTGATAGTATTGGCGAAATTAATCGGTCTAAAGTAGACACCCTGAATTCCATTGAAAGCATCTCTGCAGTTGCGGAGGAAACGACTGCTGCTTCACAGGAGGTTGATGCGACCGCCCAGCAGCAGGTGGAGGTTGTAACGAAGCTGAATGATGCTGCAAAAGCCCTTGGTCAGGATGTGGCAGAACTTGAAAATGCGATTGAGATATTTAAAACGAAATAAGGAAACAAACAATAGAAAATCGATATACATTAATAAATCAGCCAATAGATACTGTTTTAGATGTTTGGTTAGTGTTTTTGTATTAAATGCTTTTAGTTGTTTAAAAATTTAATATCAAAGCTCAACAAATTACACAAAAGCTATTGACAAAATTAAGTAATTTGGGTATACTATGACTAGTAAAACGATTTACAATATAAAAAGAGTAGTAGAGGGAGGCACCATTTAATGAATAGTTTTAGCAAAAAGAAAAAGCTGAAGGGATATAGAGAATTCTTATATATTTTACCATTTTTAATTGTGGTATTGATATTTTCTTATTATCCTCTATATGGGTGGATATACTCGTTTTTTGATTATCAACCACCACTACCGTTTTCTTGGGACTCCTTTGTAGGTCTAAAGTGGTTTAAGGTGCTATTTAAAAATAAATCCTTTATGAATCAAACGGTGGAAGTGCTTCGTAACACTTTTGCTATGAGCGGCATTGCGTTAGCATTTTCTTGGCTTCCTATGTTTTTTGCTATTTTTCTCAATGAAATCAAGAATGTTCCTTTCCGTAAGTTTGTTCAGACAGCAACTACTTTACCGAACTTCATCAGTTGGGTATTGGTTTATTCGGTAGCATTTCTTCTTATGAGTAATAATGGTATGTTCAATTCTGTTGCTTTGGATCTGGGCATCATTGATACACCAATTGATTTTTTGAAATCGAACGAGCATATTTGGTTTAAAATGTGGGTATGGTTGACCTGGAAGAACCTTGGATGGGCTGCCATCATGTACATAGCGGCAATTTCCGGAATTGATGCGGAATTATTTGAGGCAGCACGAGTGGATGGAGCAAGCCGTTTGAAAATCATACGTAATATTACAATTCCTAGCATATTGCCTACTTTTTTTGTACTTCTGTTACTAAATATTTCAAATATCCTGAATAACGGCATGGAACAGTATTTTGTCTTCCAAAACTCGTGGAATAGGGAACATATACAGGTTTTAGATTTGTATGTATACAATTTGTCTACCAGTAAACCACCTGTATATTCCGTATCAACCGCACTTAGTATGTTGAAGAGCATTGTAAGCTTGGTTCTGCTGTTTGCTGCGAACACCTTCTCTAAGTTGGTTCGTAAGGAAAGTATTATATAAAGGAGTGCATTATGAAAAAGAAAAATCAATTAATCTTTGATAAACGCAATAGGATAAAAAAACAATCCTTAAGCGATCGTTTGCTGGATGTAATAAATTATACCGTATTCTCGCTGTTTGCTTTTGTATGTGTATATCCGTTTTATTATATTTTTATTAATACAATCAGCAATAATAAAATCAGTGAAAAAGGCGGTGTCGTATGGATACCCAAGGGAATACATTTTCAAAACTATATCGACGCATTTAGAATACCCGGATTAGGTCAGGCTGCATTTATTTCGATATCCAGAACGGTAATTGGAACAGTCCTAACGGTGCTTATCGCTATATTTTTGGGATATATGTTTACCAGAGAGACTTTATATAAGCGAAAAGTGTGGTATCGATTTGTGGTTATAACCATGTACTTTAATGCAGGCATTATTCCCTGGTATTTAACAATGATGAATTTAAAGCTTACCAATAACTTTCTTGGATACCTTTTGCCTACCATGATATCGCCTTTCTATATCATACTGACAAAGACCTATGTAGAATCGACGCCCAAAGAGATACAGGAAGCGGCGGATTGTGATGGCGCCGGAGTTTTACAAATATTTTTTAAGATCATGCTACCTATATGTAAGCCGATTTTAGCTACGATTGCGATCTTTACGGCGGTAGGACATTGGAATTCTTTCCAGGACACCTTGCTTTTAATGACGCAAGAGAAGTATTATACTTTGCAATTTATTTTATATCGATATCTGCAATCATCACAATCACTATCAGCAATCATTAATGCAACGGCAGGTAGCGCGGAAGCAATACTAGCTAATACTCAGACACAAACATCAATAAGAATGACAGTTACTATTATCGTAGCGCTTCCAATCATATTGGTTTATCCATTTTTTCAGAGATTCTTTGTAAAGGGAATCATGATTGGAGCTGTAAAGGGATAATGTTATTCGGGTAAATTAGTGGAGTTGAATGATATCCTTTATAAAGGGATCAGAATATATTAATTTAATTAAAAGAGGAGGAAGATTATGAGATTTAAAAAGCAACTTAGTATTACAATTGTAATTATGCTGGTGTTTGCAATGTTTGCTACCGGTTGTACCAAAAAGACCGACAATACAAACGATACTACAAACAACACTCCCACTCCTAAAGTTGAGGACAACAAAGATGCTTCAAGCAATACTGATACTCCAGAGCCATCCACACTTGAGCCAATGGTACTGGAAGTATACTCGCAACCAGCTAACTTCCAGGGTGAGCAACCCGGTTGGACAGCTAAGATATTAAAAGATAAATTTAATATAACTCTTAATATCATAGCTCCACAGGTAGCGGGAGGAGATATTTTTGCTGCTCGTTCAGCATCTGGTTTCTTAGGAGACTTGGTTGTTCTTGATAACGCGGACATTCAGTCTTGTATCAAATCAGGATTGATTTATGACGTTACAGAGGGTATGAAAAAGTTAACTTCCTTTGAGGAGTATAAAAAACAGCTCGATGTATTTAACTCTTCCTTAGATGGCGTAGAGGATGGTGTATATTATGCATGGCCTACTGAGATGACAAATACTAGTCCAACTACATTTACACCTACCATCCCCGGTGTCGCACCCACTATCCCTTGGGATTATTATGCTGAGGTAGGCGCTCCTGAGTTAAATAACCTTTCCGATCTTGTAAAGACACTTCGTGCGATCCAAGATAAGCACCCGACCAATGCCAACGGTGACCCCAGCTATGGAATTACCTTGTGGCCTGATTGGGATGGAACCTCAATCGAGAATGTTAACCAGCTTACAAAGTGGTATGGTCAAGAAGTAAATGGTTCTATTCTGTTAGATACAGCTGGCAATAGAATTCCGTTAACCGATGATAACGGAGCTTATCATAAGATCCTTCAGTTCTATTTTGAAGCAAATCAGGCTGGTGTTGTAGATCCTGACTCCGGAACACAGAACTGGGATTCAGTAAACAATAAATTCAACTCCAAACGTGCTTTCTTAATTTGGAATGACTGGCAGCAAGGCTTCTGGAACACAACCGATCGTGGTAACAACGGTGAGAACTATATGATGGTTCCTATTAATGATATGAATATCTATCAGCCTTCTGATTCCTACTATGGTAGTGGTAGAGCATTTGCCGTTGGAACGAATGATCCTGCTAAGCAAGAAAGAGTTATGATGCTCTTAGATTGGATGTCCAGTCCGGAAGGCTTGGAATGTATCCATGCTGGTATTAAAGGATTTACCTATGAAGATGCTGCGGATGGTAATGGCTATGTTCGTACTGCTGCCGGTGAAACTGCTCTGATGGATAACTCCCCTGTACCGGAGGAATTCGGCGGCGGTTTATATGCAGATGGAATGCTTCAAATCAATCAATGGATGGTATCCAGCTTCGCTAGCAATCCGAATAATGGCTTAACTTATGGAACCAGATTATGGCCTGCTGAAATTGAGAAGGCTAAGACAAAGACAACCAATGAATGGTCGGCGAGATTTAATGCTACTGATCCTGTTGATTATCTCATCAAGAATAATAAAGCAACCGTTGTTCCTTTTGTTAATGTAAGCCTTGCACCAGACCCTACCGATATCGCATTAATCAGAAGTAACTGTGGTCAGCTGGTAAAGGATGCATCCTGGAAGATGGTTTTTGCTAAGGATCAGGCTGAATTTGATGCTATTTGGAATCAACTTAAGGCAGACCTTGATGGCTTTGATTGGTCCACTTTAGTAAAATTTGATCAGGATAAATATCAGGTACTTGTGGATGAGAGAGCAAAAGCTTTGGCTGCTAATTAATTAATAGGGTATCGTTATTACCTTATGACTAATGGGGTGTTGCTTGCAGCACCCCATTTTATCATACATGATATAAAACTAGTTACGAGAAAAAGAGAGCATTCGTGATACTGGCTTTGTGCTTTCAGCGTAACAGAATAGGGGAAGTATATGAGAGATTCAATTGACTGCTTACCTAACGGTAAAAATTTTATAAGCTGGGAAACGGAAACAAACTATCATAAACAAATACATGTTTCTGCCAATCATCCAGATGCCTCTGATGATAATGACGGAACCGTGGAACGTCCTTATTTAACAATCAATGCAGCGGCTGCAATTGCTACCCCTGGAACTCATATATTAATTCATGGTGGTGAATATAGAGAATGTGTTCGACCGGCACGGGGTGGTGACGGTCCGGACAAAATGATATGCTACGAAGCGTTTGGTGATGGAGAAGTTGTGATTAAGGCTTCTGAAATAGTAGAACAGTTTGAAGAGAGTACTGGATGGAGAAAGAGTCCAAGAATTGCTAAAAACGATAATAAGGATTCGGTACAAATATGGCAAATTAGATTAAATCCGGATACTTTTCGGGGATATAATCCGTTTTGTACAGTGAATATCTTACATGATAGATTGTTTATTGAGTATGAAAAGACAGACATGACCACATATCTTAATCGACGAGGAATGGTTTTTTGCGATGGAAAGCCACTCCATCAGGTGGCATTATATAATCAGATTTCTCAGCGGCAAGGCTCCTTTTGGGTGGAGGCAAACGGTCAAACGATTCATTTTCGCTTAGAGGGTGATGCTGACCCTTCCAAGCATAAGATAGAAATCACCTGCAGAGAACAATGCTTTGCGCCTGAGGTACCGTTCTTATCCTATATCAAGGTAAAAGGACTAACCTGTGCGCATGCAGCTACAGGAGCGCCTGTTCCGCAACGAGGATCAATCTCTTGTTATCGAGGTCATCATTGGATTATTGAAGATTGTGTGATTGACTGGTCCAATGCAGTGGGTATTGATATTGGGAATGAGTGCTGGCATCATGAAATAATTAAGGACCAGCTCATCGGATATAGTATTATCCGAGGATGTAAGATTTATGATGCAGGAGTTTGCGGTATTGCCGGACTTTTTGCAACGCACTTTTTGATAGAGGATAATCTGATCCAGGGCACCGGATGGCAAAGAATGGAGCTTTCCTGGGAAGCTGGTGCTATCAAAACTCATAATAGTGTAGATAGCCTGATACGCAGAAACATTTTTACAAAGACCATACGAGCAGATCATCTTTGGTTGGACTGCGGCAATGAAAATAATAGAATTACTCAGAATTTATTTTTAGACGGAATCGAGCAGAGAGAAGCCATCTTTATTGAATGTACCAAAGATGATACGAATTTGATTGATAATAATATTTTCTGGAACGTGGAAGGGCGATTTGATCCGAATAAAATGCCAAACGAGAAGGGATCCTCCGGATGGTATAAGATGGTCGAGAACGATGTAGTAAATGGGTATGCAATCTACGGCGAAGGTACGGATCGGCTTTATATCGCTAATAATTTGATTGGTAGATGTAGAGGAGCCGGATATTTTGCCAAGCCTGTTTCCTTCCGTATGTCAGGAATGGAGAGAGGTGGAACCTCAAGAGATGCCCGTTTGTTTAATAATATATTTTATCAATGTCAGGAAGCAGCCATTACGATGCCTACAGAGAAAAATGAAGCAGAGGGTAATCTGTATGTAAAACAGACCGGAGGGTATCTCAGAGTTATGTATCCTGCACCTGAGGTTTGTCTTGATTTATCGACCTGGAAAGAATTCTATGGATTTGATATAACAGGACAAGAAGGCTGGTTTGACATCAATGTGGATACAGAGAACTATACATTACAGTTTAGACAGGCTGAGGATGCTCCCTTTTTCTTTGCAAATCAATCAAAAAGACATAATTTTGTATATGACCCTTCCAAGGTACTGGAAGTTCGCAGTGACAGCTTGGCTTCCTCTGATTTTTTTGGTAATAGTGTAGATGCAGACATGCGTGTTCCCGGTCCTTTTATGGAGTTAAATACCGTAAAAACATATCATATTGACCCAAGAAAGTTAAAATAAAGCAACCAAAATAGGCAGATATAAAAATTTATCAATGCATTGGAAAATGAAAGGGTAAAAGGGGACGGAATATGGGTTTAATCAACTATACTTTTTTCTCCCAGGTGTTAAGGGAGCAAGTAAATGTCTCGGTTGTATTGCCTACCTATAGTCGGTGGAGTACAAAAGAGCCAATAGAAGAGTTTTACAGAATTGGTAAGAAATATAAAACACTTTATGTATTACATGGAGGTTCCGATGATTGCACTACCTATTATCGTAATACAGGTATTGAACGATATGCAAATGATAATGGTTTTGCAGTAGTAATGCCGGAGGTGAAGAACAGCTTTTATTGTAATATGAAGTATGGACCAAACTACTTTGATTATCTATCAAAGGAACTGCCGAATATGATGCAAGCGGTTTTTCCTCTTTCCGATAAAAGTGAAGATCGGTATGTAGTAGGAAATTCCATGGGTTCCCATGGAACAATGAAATGGGTACTGAATTGTCCTGAATTTTTCAACGCGGCTGCCGGAATGTCAGGAGTAGGCGATGTAGAAGAGATGGGCTTTTTCCGCGGAAGGGCGGTTGGCCCGGCAACCACGGCCTTCGGAACCGCAGAGGATTATAGGGGAAGTATGAATGATTTAAAGAAGCTTGCTAAGGATTTGGCAGATTCGGGCAAACGAATTCCCCGATTATTCAGCTGCTGTGGAACGGAGGATCCCTATTATGAGGGAACAGTTCAGTTCAAAAAATATGCCGACGAGATCGGATTACCGTTAAAATATGAAACTGGACCGGGTGGTCACACCTGGGAATTCTGGGATTGCTGGCTGCGAAGTATTATAAGTTGGATGGGATTGTCTGATAAAGAGGAGGATAATTAATATGGGATTAATGCATTTTAGTTTTTTACCTCAGAGCTTAGGCTTTCATACCAATGTATTTATTATCTTACCACATGACAGTAGTAAGGAAATGGAACCTTATAAGGTCTTATATCTACTGCACGGCGGAGCCGGAAATGCACAGGATTGGATAAGATATACCAGCATTGAGCGTTATGCAGAGGAAAATAACATAGCAGTGGTGATGCCGGAGGTGGGTGGGCAAAGCTTTTATGCGGATATGACTCATGGGTACAATTATTATACCTATTTGACGGAAGAACTGCCAATGGTTTTAAATTGCTTTTTACCTATCTCCGACAAGAGAGAGAACCGATTTGTTGCGGGGTTATCCATGGGAGGATATGGCGCATACAAATGGGCCTTTGATAAACCGGAGTATTTTTCTGCGGCTGGTAATTTCTCTGGTTTTTCCTTTATCGATGAGCTATTTAACGTGGACTTGGGTCCTCTTTCCAAAGAAGCGAAGCAAGGAGAAAAAGGTATTTGCAGCCTGGTATGGGGCTCCTTTGAGAATATGCTGGGAACGAAAAGTGATACAAGGTTCATGGTAAGCAATGCAGCTCGTAATCAGCTTAATTTACCGAGAATGTATGCGGCCATAGGAACTGAGGATTTTAGCTATGAACATGGAAAAAGATACTTAGAATATATGAGAAGCAATGGCATTGAAGTAAAATATGAAGAAATGTCGGGAGCACATGAGTGGAAGGTATGGGATATTGCTGTTAACAAATTCATTATGTGGGCATTAGAAAAGGAGTGTAAGGTATGATGGAGGAAGCAAAGTCTGCCGTTACTATTCAAATGGTAAAAAGTGAGGAACAATGAATTCAAACAACAAGTTATTTAACAGAACTTACTTACTGTTGACTTTAGTAAATTTAATAACTGCCTTTGGTTTTAGTATGATTTCTACCATCGTATCATCTTATGCAGTTTCGTTAGGAGCAGGATTGACTCTGGCGGGAACACTGGCCGGTATATTCTCGCTGTCGGCCTTAGTAATTCGACCTTTTAGCGGGATAGCACTTGATATTTTGAACAAAAAGAATATGTGTATTTTTTCAACTGTAATGATTTGTGTATCGTTTTTTGGATATGCTTTTGCACAGAATATTCCGGTAATGATATTCTTTAGAGTACTTCATGGTATGTCATTTGGTATCAGCAGCACGGCTTCTATGGCACTGGTAAGTGAATACATACCGAAGGAACGTCTGGGAGAAGGCTTGGGATATTTCGGGCTTGGGCAGATTATATCGAGAATATGCGGACCTTACATAGGAATCGTTATAAAAGATAGATTTGGATACCAAAACTTATTCATTATAATCTCGCTATTAACCATCCTGGCAGTATTGTTGTTGTTTATGGTCCGGGTAGTAAAAACAGTTGATCATATAATTAGAAAAATAGGTACGGCAATACGATTTGAAAATTTAATTGTAAAAGATTGCATTGTCTATGCGCTGGTTGCGGGTTTGTTTTCTTTAGTTAATGGTGTTACCGGTTCTTTTCTGGTGCTTCTGGGCGAGGAAAGAGGAGTAGCCAATATCGCATTATTCTTTTCGGTTAATGCTATCGTATTATTTGTACTGAGATTTATGGTTGGTAGGTTTATTGATAAAACCAGTCTAACGCCTATTGTAATTATGTCCTTAATTATCACAGGAGTGTCCATGTTTATGATTGGTATATCGACCGGGATTATTATGATATTGGTTGCGGCAGTAATGGTAGCGATAGGACAAGGGACGGGTCAGCTTTCTCTGCAGTCAGCCTGTATTAAGAAAGTAGATGCCGCTAAGATCGGTGTTGCAACAAGTACATATTATATAGGAGCAGATATCGGACAAGGTCTTGGACCGATGATCGGAGGCAAAATTTCAGAGTTATTTAATTATAAGGTGATGTTTTTTCTTACTGCTTTGCTAATGTTGGGAGGTATCATAGTATTTATTACATATCAGCTTCATGAAAAGAAAAAGATAAGAATTATACTTTAATCTTTTATAAAAAATAAAATTATATAGGGGGGAAATTATGTCTGGATTTCTAAAACTGGATCATCTACTTCAAGATTTTGCAGAAACATCCGTACCGGGCTGTGCATGTACCATAATGAAACAGGATGAGATTGTCTATGAAGGATATTCAGGATATGCGGATATCGATATGAAGGAACGAGTCCATGCAAAATCAATGTTTCGGCAAGCTTCCACAACGAAGCTTTTTACCTACGCAATCATTGCGATGCTGTACGAGGAAGGAAAATTTCTGCTTTCGGATCCCATTTATGAATACCTACCTGAATGGAAGCATATGACAAAATATTTAACACGTCCGAATAATGAAATAGAAATTGTACCTCTTGAGAATCCCATAACAATTAAAGATGCAGTAACTATGGCATGTGGACTGCCCTACTGTATGGTTCCGGATGTAAATTCCAGACAACCGGTTATTGCCGCTATGAGTAAGGCACTTCTATCTATATCAGGGGAACAAAGACCGGCACTACGAGAGGAAGTCCGTGCAGTGGCGCAGGTACCTGTATTGTTTGAACCGGGAACTCACTGGCTCTACGGTTTTGGAAGTGAAATTACAGGAGCAATTGTTGAAGAAATCACAGGGAAACCGTTACGGACTGTTTTTAAGGAAAGAATTATTGAGCCCCTGGGTTTAAAGGATACTGACACTTATATAACGGAAGATAATCGAAGGCAGGTTGTCATGAATTATACGAAAGGTGATGATGGAAGCTTTACTAAATTATCAGCTAATTCGGATGCAGATTATGACCCTAAATTTACTCCTGTCGGTGCAAGAGCAAATTTACTTGCCAGTTCAAGGGATTATGTAATATTCATGCAGATGCTTGCCAACGGTGGAAGCTATAAAGGCGAGCGATTGCTTGGTCGAAAAACGGTTGATTTGTTACGTACGAACTATCTGAATGAAAATCAATTGAAGGATTTTAACAATACTTATCTGGCCGGTTATGGATACGGTCTGGGCTTTAGAACACTCATGGATAAGTCTGCAGGTAATCACAATGGATCGATTGGAGCCTTTGGATGGACCGGCGGATCTGGGATTTGGGTAGAGGCTGACCCGGAGGAAAAGGTAGCGATTGTATATATGCATAATATGAGACCCAATGAGGAGCTGCATCATCATCTTAGATTGCGTACAGTTGCATATGGTTGTCTTGATTAATATAATATAAAGGCATTAAATGAAAAAGGAAGGTACGTTTATGAAAGCGAAATTAGTTATCAATAAAGAGTTTACTGTTGGAAAAATAGATAAAAGGATTTATGGATCCTTCATCGAACATCTTGGAAGAGCGGTATATAACGGTATCTATGAACCTACCCATCCGACAGCGGATGATATGGGTTTTAGAAAAGATGTATTAGACATGGTAAATCAATTAAATGTGCCGATTGTACGTTATCCGGGAGGTAACTTTGTTTCGGGCTATAATTGGGAGGATGGAGTCGGTCCCAAAGAGAAGCGTCCGAGGCGTGCAGAATTAGCATGGCATGTGATTGAGACGAATGAAGTGGGTATTGATGAATTCCAGGAATGGGCGAAACGCGCTAATACAGAGATTATGCAAGCGGTTAATCTCGGAACCAGGGGACCCGAGGAGGCTCGTAATCTTTTAGAGTATTGTAACTTCCGGGGAGGAACCTATTATAGCGATATGCGTCGTGCCCATGGATTTGAAGAACCTTTTAATATAAAGGTATGGTGTCTTGGAAATGAAATGGACGGTTCCTGGCAGATTGGAGCTAAAACTGCTGAGGAATATGGAAGAATTGCATGTGAAACTGCAAAGATCATGAAGGGGTTAGATCCAAGTATTGAATTAGTTGCTTGCGGCAGTTCCAGCCTTTTCATGCCTACCTTCGGCAAATGGGAGGCTACAGTATTAGAACATACCTATGATTATGTAGATTACATATCACTTCATAATTATTACGGGAACCGTGACAATAATACAAAAGCCTATCTTGCATGTTCTATTGACATGGATAATTTTATAAAATCAGTAATCGCTATTTGTGATTATGTGAAAGCGTTTAAGCATTCGGATAAAACAATTAATTTATCCTTTGATGAATGGAATGTTTGGTTCCATAGCAATGATGCTGATAAGAAGCTGGAGCCCTGGCAAATTGCCCCGCACCAATTAGAAGATATCTATAATTTTGAGGATGCCTTAGTTGTTGGTTGTCTTCTTATTACATTGTTAAAGAACTGCAATCGTGTCAAAATGGCCTGCCTTGCACAGCTTGTCAACGTGATTGCGCCCATAATGACAGAAAATGGAGGGAGCACATGGGCACAGACGATATTCTATCCATTTATGCATGCTTCCAATTATGCCAGAGGAGTTGCATTTGTTCCTGTTGTATCGAGTGATAAATATGATACAGACCGATTGAAAAATGTGCCGTATGTTGAAACGATCGGAGTATTGAATGAGGAAAAAAATGAATTAACAGTCTTTGCTGTAAACCGTTCCTTGGAAGAGCGTATTGACTTCGAAATTGATTTAAGGGATTTTGAAAATGCGAAGCTGATCGAACATATTGTTCTGGAACATGACGATATGAAGGCAATCAATACTGTCGAAAAACCGAACAACGTAGTTCCTCATAATAATGGGGTAACAAAGCTTAGTACGAATTATGCAACGGCAACATTAAATAAACATTCCTGGAATGTAATACGCTTCCAGGTATAAATTAAAACACTGCTTAATAATTGATTTGGTTGCCGAGGAGGAATGGGTAATGAAAAAAGCCAAGCTAAAACTAGATAGGGATTTTATGATAGGGAAAGTAGATAAGAGAATATTTAGTACCTTTATCGAACCGATTGGTGATATCATATATGGTAACACCTATAATCCCAATCACCCTTTCGCTGATGAGCAGGGCTTTCGTAAGGATGTAATTGAACTGATGCAGGGTCTGAGATCGACTGCAATAAGGTATCCCGGCGGCAATTTTGTCTCAGGTTACAATTGGATGGATGGAATTGGACCGAAGGATAAGCGCCCTGTACGTTACGATAAAGCATGGAAAAGAATCGAAACCAATCAAATGGGTATTGATGAATATACCGACTGGGTAAGAAAAGTGGGTTCTGAACCAATTCTGGCAGTTAACCTGGGAACCGGCACACCTGAGGAGGCCTCCTATGAGATAGAGTATACCAATATGGAGGGTGGTACCTATTTCAGCGATTTACGTAAAGATTACGGTCATGAAAAACCATATCATATAAAGATGTGGTGCTTAGGGAATGAAATGGATGGCACCTGGCAGATGGGGGAAAAAACAGCGAAGGAGTATGGCAGAATTGCCTATGAGGCTGCTAAGCAAATGCGTACTGTGGATCCTGACATTGAGCTGGTGGCATGTGGCAGTTGTGCCAATGATAAATCACATCCCTCCTATCCTGAATGGGACCGAGTTGTTCTTGAAGAATGCTATGAGAATGTGGATTATTTATCCTTACATCGTTACTATAGCTATGATCCTGAAACGATAAAGGGAACCATGTTTCCGGCGCAATTTACTGTGGAAGACTTACCGTGTATAGCAAATGACATGACACAATTTATTGATACGGTATGTGCCGCTGCGGACTATGTAAAAGGATTAAAATACTCGAACAAGACTATAAATATTTGCTTTGATGAATGGGGTGTTATTTCCAGTCAGACTGCAAAAGCGGAGGGCCTGGAGTGGAGTGAAAGGAAGCTGCCCGAGAAAGGAAAACGTGTCGATGGTATGAATGTAATTGATGCAGTTTTGTTTGGCAGTATACTAATCACTTTTATTAATAAGTGTGACCGAGTTAAAATTGCCTGTCAGTCAATTGTGATACCAAGTATAATTGGAGCTGACCCGGATGGCGGTGCTTTTAAACAAACGACCTATTATCCCTTCCAGCAGGTGGCGACCTATGCAGAAGGAGTAGCTCTTCGATCAGGGCTGCAGAGTCCGACGAAGAAAACGGATGGCTATGGCGAACAGCCATATATCCAAACTGCTGCTGTATATAATGAAGATAGTGGAATTACTACAGTGTTCGCAGTAAACTTGAGTCTTCGGGATTGCGTAGCATTAGAAGCAGCATTACAATTTGATGATGTAGAACTATTTGAGCATATTCAGCTTCATGACGAACAGCCCCTTGCTATGAATTCCTTAGATAATCCAGAGAGGATAGTTCCTAAAGAAATAGAAATCACCGATCAAGTTGTTTTACCACCGCTCAGCTGGAATATGCTGCGTTTCAGGGTGCAATGAAAGGCCAAATAAATAACTTTATGATATTGATTTTGAAATACCCAAGAAATACGGTTTAAGAATGGTAATGCAGATACATTGGGATTTGATTATAGCTATGCAAAATATATGAAAGAGTATATTAAGTAAATAATTGTTTTTTACTACAGTAGGTATTATTATTAATATAAAAGACAGAGGGATGAATTACGTGTTTCATCCCTTTGTTTATTATACTTTATAGCTTTTACAATGTATGTGATTTATTAATAATGATTATTTCAACGATGAGTGAAAGGAAAAATCTATATGAGTAAGTTATGGTATGATAAGCCCGCAGGCTGTTGGGAAGAAGCACTGCCTATAGGCAATGGACGAATGGGTGCTATGATATTCGGAGCTGTAGAAACAGAGCATATTCAATTGAATGAGGATAGTGTATGGTACGGAGGTCACATTGATCGAAATAATCCGGATGCATTAAAAAATCTGCCCAAAATAAGAAAATTAATTTTAAACGGACAGATTCCTGAAGCACAGGAGCTGATGACATATGCTTTATCGGGAATTCCTCAGAGCCAGAAGCCTTATCAATCTCTTGGAGATTTGACCATAAGCTTCAAAGGCATGGAAGGAAATAGAGCTGACTATGTACGATATTTATCTCTCGATGAAGCGATTCATACCATGCAAGTAAGAATGGGAGAAAATCTTTATCAAAGAGAGACATTTTTATCTGCAGCAGATGATGTTATGGTTATGCGTATTACAACAGAGGAAAATCAAAAGATATCCTTCTCTGCTTTACTCACACGGGAACGGTTTTATGACAGTGTAATAGGAGCTGCTGGGAATACCATTATGCTATACGGCAATCTCGGCAAGGGAGGACTGGATTTTGCCATGATGTTGAAGGCGGTTGTGGAGGAAGGGACCTGTGAAGTGATCGGGGAGCATCTTGTTGTGAGTAATGCAAAGGCCGTAACTTTATTATTTACTGCAGGAACTACGTTCCGTTTCCAAGAGCTTAAGAAGCAATTAAACGAGATTCTAACAAACGCATCATTGCAAGCCTATGAGGTAATGAAAAATCGTCATATAGAGGATTATAAGCGTTTGTACGATAGAGTAACATTTAATCTGGATGGAATAGAAGCTTACGAGGAGCTAACCACTGCACAACGTTTGGTAAAATCGAGAAACGGAGAAGTAGATAAAGGTATGGCAAAACTATATTTTGATTTTGGACGCTACCTTTTCATTGCATGTAGTAGAGAGGGTTCCCTTCCTGCCAACCTACAAGGGATATGGAATAAAGAAATGAGCCCGGCTTGGGATTCTAAATATACGATTAACATAAATACTCAGATGAATTATTGGCCGGCAGAAGTATGCAATCTATCAGAATGCCATAAACCTCTATTCGATTTAATTAAAAGAATGGTTCCAAACGGTCAAAAAACAGCAAAAGCCATGTACAATTGTCGAGGCTTTGTTGCACATCATAATACCGATATGTGGGGAGATACCGCTGTTCAGGATCATTGGATTCCAGCATCCTACTGGGTGATGGGTGCGGCTTGGCTATGTACCCATCAATGGATGCATTATGAATATACACAGGATATAGAGTTTTTAAAGGATGTATTTCCTGTTATGAGAGAGGCAGCACTGTTTTTTCTTGATTTCTTAATTGAGGATAAAGGATACCTAAAGACCTGTCCCTCCGTATCTCCGGAAAACACTTATATTCTTCCTAACGGTGTACAGGGAGCTGTTACCATAGGAGCTACCATGGATAACCAGATACTCAGGGATTTATTTCATCAATGCCTGAAAGCATCAGAAATATTGGGTGTGCAGGATGAACTGAATCAACAGATCAAAGACGCCTTAGAAAAACTCGTACCGACTCGTATTGGAGCACGAGGAAATATTATGGAATGGGCAGAAGATTATGAGGAAATAGAACCGGGACATAGACATATATCCCATCTATACGGTCTTCATCCGTCATCTCAGATTACAATGGATGATACCCCGGAATTGGCAGAGGCTGCTAGGCGAACCCTTGAGCAAAGACTAGGTCATGGCGGTGGTCACACCGGCTGGAGTCGTGCTTGGATTATTAATCTTTATGCGAAATTGTGGGACGGAGAAGAAGCGTATCATAATTTGGAGCAGTTAATCTCAAAATCTACGTTACCTAATCTATTTGACAATCATCCCCCTTTTCAGATTGACGGTAACTTTGGCGGTACAGCTGCTATTGCTGAGATGTTAGTTCAAAGTACTGATCAGAGAGTTGTTTTACTGCCGGCGCTACCAAAAGCATGGAAGGCTGGAAGTGTGAAAGGTTTATGTGTTCGTGGCGGTGCAGAAATATCTTTGGAATGGAAGGATTGTCAATTAACTAATTGTGTAATAAAGGCAAAACATAAATTTCAAACGGATGTTATTTATCAGCAAAAACGTATTAAGGTTTCTTTAGGAGTAGGAGAAGAAGCTGTACTTTTGCTGTGAGAAGAGTTATAAACATTCGGTTTCATCAATATAATCTAATGAGCATAAACGAGGCAGTGGTTATATGGATAAACTAGTGATACATAACCATTATAAAGAGCAGAATAAAGAAAAGAGAGAGCAGGAGATTATCCGGATTATTTTAAAAATAATTAAACAAAAAATCAACGGATGGTAAAAGAGGTCGGAAATTTATTTACTTATATTATGAAGAATATACTATAAGTAAGTGGGTATCTAACCTCTTTTTTGCATAGAAAGGGGCCGAAGATGTATGGATAAAGCAGCTATTTATTGTAGATTATCGAAAGAAGATGTAGATAAGTTAAGAAAGGGAGATGATAGCGAGAGTATTCATAATCAGAAATTGCTTTTAATGGATTATGCAATGGAACATTATATGCAGATTTATAAGATTTACAGTGATGATGACTATTCCGGTACGGACAAAGACAGACCGGAATGGAACAAAATGCTAAAGGATGCTGAGTGTGGAGAATTTAATGTAATCCTTTGTAAAACCCAGAGTAGATTTACCAGAGAAATGGAAATGGTAGAAAAATATATACATGGATTATTTCTTGAATGGGGGGTCCGATTTATTGGTGTAGTGGATCACGTGGATACCAATATCGAAGGAAATAAAAAAGCAAGACAGATTAATGGGCTCGTAAATGAATGGTACCTGGAAGATTTATCGAATAATATTAAGGCTGTTTTTCGAAAGAAGATGGAGGATGGTCAATTCCTTGGAGCCTTTGCACCATATGGTTACCAAAATAACCCCAATGACAGACATAAAATAATGATTGATGAAGAAGCGGCTAAAGTAGTCAAAAAGATTTATGATTTATATACTGAAGGATATAGTATAAAAAGAATTTGTTACATACTGACTGAGTCGCAAATCCCTACACCAACAGCATATAAGCAAAGCCTGGGGTATGCCTATAAAAACCCAAATTCCAAATCTGCAACGGCTAAATTAGGAGTATGGGGCCCGACGACCGTGAGGAGTATTTTATCAAATACGATATATATAGGTGTTTTAACTCAAGGAAAAGAAAAAAAGCTAAGCTACAAGAGTAAAAAGGTTGTTAGAACACCCGAAAGTGAATGGATAGTAAAAGTAGATAACCATGAAGCCATAATTGATAAAAGTACGTTCTCTCAAGTTCAGAAAATGCTTAAGGCGAAAAGAACAGTAAGTGGTGATACAAAGGGATATAAAAAAATGAAAGCCCATTGCTTAGCCGGGAAAGTGAAATGTCCGGATTGTGGCTCAAGTCTTATTAAAACAGGAGGCAGTACTAAAGAATGCCGTTATCTAAGGTGTCAATTAGCAAATAAAACCAGGAATAAAATGTGCACACCCCATTCTGTTCGGTTAAATCTATTAATCGATATGGTCGCAGGTGAAATTCGCAGGATAATCAATGTCGTGTTAAACGAAGACTATGAGAGATATCTTGAAGTAATATTAGACGATATTTCTGACACAAAAAATGCCATGGAGATTAAAACGAAGGAGCTAAATAGGGTAAACCGCATTATACAAGATAATAAGGATGCTCTATCCTCATTGTACATGGATAAAGTAAAGAAAGTTGTTACCGAAGCGGAATATGTCATGTATAAAGAAAAATTCAATGATACAATAAGTGAGCAGCAGGCAAAATATTCAAAGCTAGTGAATGAATTGGAAGGGTTGAAGGCTATTCAGACAGAAAAACCAGATGCTTCATCATTAGCTAAGAAATATGTAGACTTTGAAGAGTTGACCGGCAAAATGGTAGCAAATTTCATTGACTATATTGAGGTCAGTGAAAAAGACATGTATGGAAGTCAGGATGTACATATTCATTGGAACGTATAATTTTGATTAGAGTGTCAAAAGCCTGTTTCATAATTAGATTCCGTCAATTTGCACAATTATATATTGATTGCATGATACAGAATATAATTCATTCGCGACACGCTCTCGCTTGGATGAGTCACGTAGTGGTACATAAGGTCCTAAAATACAGGACCTAAGTACCAACGGCCTCATACAGTTGCTCATCGAATTATATTCTGCATCATGCTAAAGTCTGGGTAGAGATGTGCAAATTGACGAATGCTAATTATTTGCTAGGCTTTTGCCACTCTAATCAATTTTTTGCTTCAATATTATTTTTCAGATGCCCAACCCATGTGGCAGGGATTGCAGCAGGCAATGGGAGGGCAAGTAATGGGCTTTATCGTGGTGTAGCCTCTAGGAGTGATCTGCTTATCGTAAAGCTCGGTACCTCTGTCGGGGGATCC
Source organism: Bacillota bacterium (assembly GCA_023415475.1). GTDB lineage: Bacteria > Bacillota > Clostridia > Lachnospirales > Lachnospiraceae > Mobilitalea. The sequence goes on from JAEZKL010000102.1 coordinate 78,825, forward strand.
TTTCCAAGAACATCACAGCTAATGGAGGGGATCGATTTTGTAGTTAAGTTCGGTATCGCTCTTCGTAGACCGGTAGCAATTAATATTAGCTTTGGTAATAATTATGGTTCACATACGGGAAGAACTCTGATGGAAAGCTATATTAACGATATTTCACTTCTGGGGACTACCTGTATTGTAATCGGTACCGGTAATGAAGGAGCTACGGGCAATCACGCTCAGGGAGTATTGACCATGGGAAGGAATCAGGTAGTTGAGCTGGCAGTCAGTGAGTTTGAATTCTCCCTCAATAATCAGATATGGAAAAATTATTATGACCATTTTGATATTACCATTATGGCACCTAACGGTACCAGAGTCGGACCGATTCCTAGAATACTCGGAAAGCAGCAATTTCGGATCGGTCAGACACAGATTTTACTGTATTACGGAGATCCTACTCCCTTTAATCCACAGCAGGAGATATACATAGAGTTGCTTCCCGTCGGTAGATATATCGATTCCGGGGTATGGAGATTTGAGCTGGTTCCGCAAAGAATTGTTTCCGGAGATTATGATATGTGGCTGCCGGCAGGAGGGGTCAAGAACCCGGAAACCAGGTTTCTTTTACCTTCGGAATTTACGACTCTAACGGTTCCCTCTACTGCGGACATGGTAATCTCCGTCGGAGCCTACAATGCCTATACGGACAGCTATGCCCCTTTTTCGGGGAGAGGCTTTACCAGAAATCTTCGAATTAAACCGGACCTGGTGGCACCCGGAGTGAATATCAATTCCTGCGCTCCCGGTGGCGGTTATGCCGTGCGCTCCGGCACCTCCATGGCCACGCCCTTTGTAACGGGAAGTGCGGCATTACTCATGCAATGGGGGATTGTAAACGGGAATGACCCCTATCTCTATGCGGAAAAAGTGAAAGCATACCTGATAAACGGAGCAAGACAGCTGAGGATTGAGAGTGTTTACCCGAATAGGACTCTGGGGTATGGAGCTCTTTGCCTAGAGAGAAGCATACCGATCAGCTAGGTAGAATTGAGTTCAACCGGAAGAAACACGCTACGCGAGTTTCTCCGGTTATCGCGGTCTCGCTCGTTTTAATACAAGTAAACTTGCATTATACTTCGATTCGCCTTCGCGTAAGTAAAAGAAAATCCATGATTGGATAATATAGGATAATGTGATAAAATAACCCATAATAAGAGTATTATTTGAATGAATATATTCTGATAACAAGTTGAGGAACATAGGAGGAAGTAATGCAAAACATATTGGTAGTGGAGGATGACAGGTCTTTAAATAATGGCATTGTTCTAGCCCTCAGGGATCAGCAATATGTATTTTCACAAGCATATAATTTAGGCGAGGCTGAGAAGCTTTTAACGGAACGGTTATATGAGCTTATTATCCTGGATATTAACCTTCCTGACGGCAATGGGTTGGATCTGCTAACAAAGCTACGCAGGAGTTCACAGACACCTGTTATCGTTCTGACGGCAAATGATATGGAGCTGGATATTGTTACAGGGCTGGAGTTAGGAGCGGATGATTATATTACAAAGCCCTTCAGCCTTATGGTACTGCGGGCGAGAGTGAATACACAGCTGAGAAAACAGCTACAGTATTCTCAGGCCCAGCAAATACAGATTGATGATTACACCTTTTATTTTGACCGAATGGAATTCTATAAGGGCAGCCTGTTGATTGAGCTTAGTAAAACAGAACAGAAGCTTCTGAAGCTCCTTGTCGAGAACAGGGGAAATGCCATACCGCGCGCCCGGCTGGTAGATCGTATCTGGAGTGACGGTGCGGAATATGTGGATGAAAATGCTTTGTCTGTAACGATAAAGCGATTAAGGGATAAGCTGGAGGATAATCCGGCTGCTCCGAGGTACATAAAGACGATCTATGGAATTGGATATACCTGGGCGGTGAAATAAGATGGAGCTATGGAGCATTTTAATACTGATTCTTGGTTTTGTTATGATAATATCGGCAGTTCTTCTTACCGCTGTCAGCCGGTTGAAGAACCGAAGGCTGCTACAACGGATCGGACGGATGATCGATGAGGCAATCATGGGAAGCTTTGTGGAGGAAGTTTATGATGAAACACAGTTGTCCGCACTGGAGACAAAAATGAGCCATTATCTCACGGCTTGTACGGTGTCTGCAAGGAATCTGCAGAGGGAGAAGAATAAGATCCATACTCTGATTTCTGATATCTCTCATCAGACGAAGACACCGATATCAAATATTTTGCTGTATGCCCAGCTGCTATCCGAAGAGGAGCTTTCTGAGAAGACAAAAGAGAAGCTTTCCGCTCTTGCTTCCCAGGCAGAAAAGCTGGATTTCTTAATTGCATCTATGATAAAAGCCTCCAGGCTGGAGACCGGTATTATCTCGATTGCTTCCCGGAAGAACTCTTTGGAGGAGCTGTTGACTTCCGCTATGGAGGAGATAAGACCAAAAGCGGAGATGCGATTCATCCAAATCCAGACCGAAGCGTGGGAAGGAGAAGCAGTATTTGACCTGCGTTGGATGACGGAGGCTCTCTATAATATTCTGGATAATGCGGTAAAATACTCACCGGAGAATTCGGTGATTACCATAGCGGTCAGATACTACGAAGCCTTTTATCGGATTGATATCAAGGATGAGGGCATCGGTATTGCAGAGGAGGAACATAGTAAGATATTTACTCGCTTTTATCGCTCTCAGGCTGTATCTGCTTTTGAAGGGATAGGAATTGGACTGTATCTATCCAGAGAGATCGTAACTGCCTGCGGCGGTTTTCTTCAGGTTTCATCGAAGTTAGGGAGGGGTAGCACCTTCTCGATCTTCCTTCCGGTATAAATCTATCAAAAGTGTTAGATTTCGGAAAGAATGTTGTAAGATTATTATGCTATAGTCTGCTTGAGAATGAAATCAGGCAGACTTTTTTCAATACATGATTCATAAAATGTCTGCGAAGCAGACATTTTTGAATACCTGATTAAAAAGCATCTGCGAAGCTGATGGTTTTTAATATTTAACCCAAGGAAGGAATGATAAGTTGATATGACTATCTTAGAGACAAAGGAGCTTAAGAAATATTACGGCAGCGGTGATACGACCGTAAGAGCACTGGATGGTGTTAATCTGACCATAGAAAGCGGAGAATTTGTTGCGATTGTCGGAAGCAGCGGTAGCGGTAAATCTACCTTACTGCATATGTTGGGTGGATTAGACCGGGCAACCTCAGGGACGGTTATCGTAGACGGGAAAGAGACACCTATGCTGAAGGATGAGGAGCTGACTATCTTTCGACGAAGAAAGATCGGTTTCGTATTTCAGAATTATAATCTGGTACCCATCCTTAATGTATATGAGAATATTGTTCTTCCAATCCAGCTGGACGGTAATCAGCCGGATGAGGAATACATAAAGGATATTATCACAACCCTTGGATTGGAGTCAAAGCTTCATAATCTACCGGGCAATCTCTCGGGCGGACAGCAGCAGAGGGTTGCAATTGCAAGAGCTTTAGCTACCAAGCCGGCCATTATACTTGCCGATGAGCCGACCGGTAATCTGGACAGCAGGACCGGTTTGGATGTGATCGGCTTAATGAAGGTTACAAGCCAGAAGTTCAACCAGACCATTGTAATCATTACCCACAATCTTGAGATTGCCCAGATGGCAGACCGTATCATTCATATTGAGGACGGTAAGATTATAGGCGGTGAGAAGAGATGATTAATGTGAAGAATAAAGAGGTGGTAGCTAAGCTGGCGCATAAAAGTCTGAAGGCCAACCGGCTTCGCAATATTTTTGCCATCTGCGCGATTGCAATGACGGCGGTTCTCTTCACCACACTGTTTACACTGGGAATCGGAACAGTGGAAGGAGTACAGCAGGCAGCCATGCGACAGGCCGGAGGCGGTGGTCATGCGGCCCTAAAATATATTACCGATGAGATATATAATACGGTAAAGAATCATCCTTTGATCAAGGAAATATCCTATAACAGGATGCTTAGTGATGGAGTGGAGAATGAGGAATTACAAAAGCGTCGCTGTGAGCTGTGGTATATGGATGAGACCGGACTACGAATGGGCTTCTGCGAGCCTACCAGTGGCCATGTGCCCGTAAAAGAAAATGAGCTGATCACTGACACGAAAACTCTGGAGCTTTTAGGAGTGGACCAGAAGGTTGGAGCCCCGATTACCCTGATTCTTACTATACGGGGAGAGAGGGTTGCGAGAGAATTTACACTGGCCGGCTGGTGGGAAAGCGATCCGGTATTCAATGTAGGAATGCTGGTTACCTCGAGGGCCTATGTGGATGCGCATAGCGAGGAGCTGGTAAACACTTATAGGGAGGATTATTCCCTTACCGGCGCCATCAATGCCTATCTTATATTTCGTGATTCAATGAATATGCAGGAAAGATTAGATACCGTAATAATCCAGAGTGGATATTCCTTGAATGAGAAGGATGAGAATTATATTGAATCCAATGTAAACTGGTCCTATTTGTCCGCCAGCTTTGGATTGGATTCCGGAACAGTTGTCATTGTATTATCCGGCTTGATTTTGGTGAGCCTGACAGGCTACTTAATAATCTATAATATATTTCAGATATCCGTTATCCGGGATATCCGGTTTTATGGCTTGCTAAAGACGATCGGTACGACCGGAAGGCAGCTGCGGACAATGATAAGGAGGCAAGCACTGTATCTATCATTCATTGGTATCCCGATTGGCTTGATCCTTGGCTTCCTTCTGGGAAAAGGCCTTGTACCCTTAATCGTTAACCGTTCCAGCTATTCCGGCAGCCATGTCGTGATTTCACCGAACCCGCTGATCTTTATCGGTGCAGCGGTATTTGCACTGCTGACGGTCATTGTGAGTACTTATAAACCGGTAAGACTTGCCGGATCGGTATCACCGATCGAAGCGGTACGCTTCCATGAGGAATCGGGTAAAGCAAAATCCCGATTGAAGATATCAACGGGCGGTACGAAGATGTATCGTATGGCATTATCCAATCTGGGCAGAAGCAAAAAGAGAACGATTCTAGTGATACTTAGTCTATCTCTGAGTTTGGTTTTGTTTAATACGGTATATACCATATCGCAATGTGTTGATATGGATAAATTCCTTTCCAAGTTTGTTGATACAGATTTTCTGATTGCGAATAATGATTATTTTCGCAATGAGTTTTTCGGAGCAGGGAGTGAGACCTCTGAGACCTTTATCCATGCAGTGGAAGAGCAAAAAGGCTTTCTCGAAGGAGGACGCCTGTATGGCGGTCGTAATACAGGCTTTGCCGTTGAGGATTCTACGGTAGTAGAGTATGTGAATTATAATGAGCAAGGACATTTTTATGCTGCTGTATTTGGTTTGGAGGAGCTTCCGCTAAAACGTCTTCAGTTGATTGACGGAGAGCTGGATTTTGAAAAGCTGGCATCAGGAAAATATATCATAGAGGGGATTCACCTGGATGATTTTGACCAGCCGGATATGAGCACAAAGAATTTTGAAGTCGGAGAGAAGGTAGTTCTCCATAATTATATCGGTAAGGAGGAGCTTCTTAAGGATAAGGAATATACTACAAGGGAGTTTACGGTTATGGGACATGTGGCAGTTAAGACCTATTCCAATAGTGACCGTTTCTATAACCAATATACCTATTATCTTCCGGCAGAGATATATCTCCTGTTAGTAGAGGAGCCGGTGGTTATGAGCTACGCCTTTAATGCGGAAGACAGCGAAGAAGCAAATATCGAGAAATTTCTGAAGGATTACACAGAGAATCAGGAGATGGGGATGAATTACTCATCAAAATATTCCTGGTTGGAAGAGTTTGACGGCCTGAGGGATATGGTGCTGCTGATCGGAGGAGCACTCAGTCTGATCATCGGTTTGATCGGAATATTGAACTTTATGAATGCGGTATTGACCAGTATCATTACCCGTCGTAAGGAATTTGCCATGCTTCGAAGTATCGGGATGACACAGCGCCAGCTTCGCAATATGTTATGCTTTGAAGGACTCTACTATGCCGCTTTCACCGGTATCTTTGCACTGGGCTTTAGTATCATTTTCTCCTTGTTGATCGTTCGTAATCTTAGCAAGATGCTATGGTTTTTATCCTATCAGTTTATTATATGGCCATTACTGATCACCCTTCCGGTGCTCTTGCTTCTCAGCATTCTTATCCCCAGGGTATCCTTATCCGCTACGGATAAAAAGAGTATCGTGGAAAAATTGAGAGAAATTGAGGGGTGAAAATTCTATTCATGTAGTATATAATGATGCTAAGAGCTTTCATGGCGAATTCCAGGAGTTACTATATATATAACCATAAATACTCACAATTTCCAGCAGATACCACATGCATTCCTGTTGAATATGTCGTATAATAAGTACGTAACATATTTAACAAATATGTAACAATTAACTTGCATAAGGAGGCAATATGGTATCAGTACGTAAGATCGCTACCTGTATGTTGGTTGGCACACTAGCATTTGCTGGGCATGCAGAAACCGCAAAGGCAGCAGAGACCCCAAAGGCAGCAGAGACCCCTGTTGCTGGGATAGATTTGTTATTGTCAGATCTTAATTTTGGTTCACTGGAAATAAATAAAGGATTACAGACATTGCTATTATCAATATCAGAAGCACAGGAAAATGATCTTGCCTTTGCCAAGGTCAATAACTATGTACATATCAGAAGTGAGGCCAGCGAGGACAGTAAAATACTGGGCAAGCTTTATAAGGATAATGCAGCGACCATTCTTAATCAAGAAGGGGGATGGTATCAAGTAAAATCCGGATCCGTTACAGGGTACATAAAAGCAGAGTATTTATTGACCGGAGAGAAAGCGGATGAATACGCTGAGAAGGTAGGAGATACAATGGCTACCGTTACCACCACCACATTAAGAGTCAGGGATGAGGCATCATTGAAATCTTCAGTAGTTACTCTGATTCCTAAAGGTGAAGAATATAAGGTGACAAAGGAAAAGGAAGGTTGGGTAAAAATCTCAATTGATGAAGATACCACAGGGTATGTGTCAAAGGATTATGTAAAATTGAAAAAGGTTTATGGCCAGGCTGTTTCAATCGAAGAGGAGCAGGCAAGGCTTGAACGGGAGGCAGAAGCTACGGTGCAGACAGCAAGTCCGAAGTCCACTGCTAGCACAGCTTCTGCTCAAGGCTCCAGTGCCAAGAAGGAAATAAAGAGCAGTTCCGTCTCTGAAAGCAAGCCGGTACAGAACCAATCTTCCAATGCTTCCTCCTTAAGGAATCAGATTGTGAATTATGCACGTAAGTTCGAGGGAAATCCCTATGTTTGGGGCGGTACAAGCCTGACCAGAGGAGCTGATTGCTCCGGCTTCACCCAGTCTGTATTAGCACACTTCGGAATTTATATTCCAAGAACCTCAAGAGAGCAGGCGGCAAGCGGACGAAGAGTGGATATGGATAATATCCAGCCCGGAGATCTGATTTTTTACCGGAGAAACGGAAGCATTAATCACGTAGCTTTATACATAGGTAATGGAAAGGTAATCGGTGCAAAGAGTTCGAGCGAAGGCATCCGAATTACTAGTTATAATTACCGCACTCCATACAAGGCAGTAAGCTATATCAATTAATAAAGTATCTTAAAAAATAGAGAGTTTCGGAAGAGGTTGTTTCAAAACATGTATTATTAGCATAGGCAAGGGATGCTGTTATCCTTGCATTATACTAATGATCTGATTTGAAACGATCTCTTATTTTTGCGTAAGCAAAGTGAGCAATGTGAACAAACACTGTTTGTTAGATACGATTACACCCCGTGATAATAATGCCTGCAAGCAGGCATCGGAGAAACTCGAATAGTTTATTTTCCGGTTATTATAGACATACCTATAATCAGATTTGATTTTTAATTAAAGTTGGAATAAATTTTAATGAAGTACTGGACAAAATTATTTCTAATGAATTATAGTATACTTACAAGCTGGTATCATATAGTAGGTTTTAAACGAACCTTTAAGAGTACCAATAGAAATGGTAATTTACATAGAACAATTCATATTACAGGAATATACTATACTAAAGGAGGATAAAAAATGAATTGGTTTACAACACTAGATCCGGTTCTTCAGGCGTTGTTAGCAACCCTATTTACCTGGTTCGTAACAGCGTTAGGAGCATCTACGGTATTCATATTTAAAACGATTAATAAAAAGGTACTGAACGGAATGCTTGGATTTGCAGCAGGTGTTATGATCGCTGCGAGCTTCTGGTCTTTGTTGGCACCGGCGATATCAATGGCAGAGGAATCGGGAATGATAGCCTGGATTCCGGCAGTGGCAGGATTTTTGGCCGGAGGAGCATTTCTCTGGTTGGTTGACGTCTTTATGCCCCACCTTCATATTGGTCCCCAGGAGGAGCCGGAGGGTGTAAAAACCAGTTTGAAGAGAAGCATACTACTGGTATTAGCTATTACGCTTCATAATATCCCGGAGGGCCTGGCTGTGGGTGTAGCCTTTGGAGCAGTTGCCGCTAATTTCCCGGCGGCTTCTCTGGCAGGTGCGATTGCCCTTGGTTTAGGTATTGGCTTGCAGAATTTCCCGGAAGGAGCAGCAGTATCTGTGCCGCTACGAAGAGAAGGTCTATCCCGCTGGAAGAGCTTTATCTATGGGCAAGCCTCCGGAATTGTTGAGCCGATTGCCGGTGTACTGGGAGCAGTTGCCGTAATTGCAATGAAGCCGATCCTTCCCTATGCCCTATCCTTCGCAGCAGGTGCAATGATATACGTTGTAGTAGAGGAATTAATTCCGGAAGCACAGCAGGAGAAACACCATTCAAATATCGGAACAATTGGTGCTATGTTAGGATTTGCAGTAATGATGCTGTTGGATGTAGCTTTAGGATAATAATGTCTGCAAAATTATATTTTATATTTATTGAGAGTCAGCGAAGTTTTAATCGCTGACTCTTTTTGATTCAAATGGCCATAGTTTTAATCATTTTTCTACTTGCAGAGATTGAATATCATTTATCGATGCCTGTGCTATTTCGATGAAATCTCGAAATGGAACACTATCTTCTAATTCTGGGTAATACAACAGTTGTATATAAAAAGGATTTGACATTTTATGCTTAATGATTCCTAGCTTTTCATTTGACTTAATGGTGAATTGCGGAAGAAAACCAATACCCCAACCATTTCGAATTAAGCTCTTTATTGTATCTACATTGCTTAGTGACATCGAGATATGATATTTCTGCCCATGCTCCGCAAAGTCAGTAAGTAAAGCTTTTCGATAAGGGCATTCTTCACCGGTCAATAGGAATGATTGCTCCTCCGGTTTTTCCAGAATATCTAATTCATTATTGGATTTCGGATTATATACAAAACACAAATTTTCTTCTTTAAGATTAACACATTTAATACCATCGATCTTCATTGTCTTATTGAAGATTAGCACAAAGTCCAATTTTTGTTGAGCCAGCTTCGTTAACAGGATATTCTCATCTTCAATCGATAGGTGAAAGACGATTTGAGGATATTTGATTTTGTATGCTTCAATAATATCCTGCAAGTAATATAGTGCAATGGATTCTATTGTACCAATGTTTATTTCGTTTATTTCATGGATACGCAATTCATGATCCATCATTTCCATTAACTCTAACATCTTTTTTGCATATTGATAAATGATTTTTCCTTTCGATGTTAAAACCAAGCAATTACCCTTGCGACAGATAATCCTTCCCCCATATATTTTCTCCAGCCTTTGAATATGTGTAGAAATACTGGATTGTGAATATCCTAACGCCTCTGCTGTTTGAGAATAGCTTCCTATTTCGTACAAGGATAAAAGACTTTTAAAATATATCAACTCCATCGAGATGCCTCCGTATATCAATATTATTGATGGATTATATCAAAATCTATCTATTTCGTCAATAATAGGAATGTATTATAATGAAGTCAGAACCATTGAAGGACTGTAAACAGGAAAAACGTAAGGAGGTGAAGGTCACGAATATTACATATAGAAAAGCAAATACATCAGATGTGGAGCTGCTGGTCAATACTCGATTAAAGCTGCTGGAAGAGGATTCCGGCTTTATGACAGACAGCGAGAGACAATCTTTGTACCAGAGTAATAAAGCTTCTATGGAAGCTGGTATGGCAAACGGAACTTTCTTTTCATTTTTAGCTTTTGATAATGATGTTTTTGTTGGGACGTGTTCAACTTGTCTGTATTCTGTATTACCCGGAAGAAAGCTTCCGGATGGGAAAAACGCATATATACAAAATATGTTTGTAGTTCCTCCGTATCGAAGAAATGGAATTGGAAAATTTCTTACATCCCTGTGTGTTAATGAAGCAATAAATCTGCACTATAGCAGGATTACCCTACATGCTACCCAAAAGGGAAAACTACTTTTCGATCATTGCGGTTTTAACACGATTGATGATAAGAAGCTTATACTAATGGTACATGAATAGAAGAAAAAATGATTATATATTGATTGGAGAGATTAGCATGATGCTCGAGAAAATAAATCTGAAATCAAGAGTAGATTCTATTGAAAAATTATTCATATATGATAAAGTAGGACGACTGAATGGCCATGTCCTTAGTGTTGTGAACGTAGAAAATCGCACTTTGGATTTTCATGTACATGAAGGATCTGATGAATTGTTTTACGTAATTGAAGGAAGCTTTCATTTGGAAACGGTAGAAGGGCTAATCAAAGTGGATGAAGGTGAGTTTATTATTGTACCGAAAGGGACGAGACATAGACCTGTAGTGAAAGCGTTGACTAAGTTTTTGATGATTGAATTAGAAGGTACTCTTAATAAAGAAAATAGTGGCAACTTATATGAGGAATAAGGGCAAAGATTTGCATCGAAAAACATCGTATTACAGTACTTCTGGAATACGATGTTTTTCTTGTTATAGGGCTGCTCCAATAGGTACTATCTCATGCAGCTTATTGATGCACCCATCTATATTAATTATTCTTCCTCGGTTTTCTTCGTATGTGATGCTAATTTTCCAAGCAGTACTACGATAAAGGTTAATAAGAGGATTACAGTGAAAATGGAAAGCATACCTTTTCCCATAATTTCCATTGCATAGATAAAAGTCTGATTCATAATATACTCCTTTCGGTTAACAACCCATACTTAGCCTGCCATATTCTTCAGAATTTCAGTTACGATTTTAATTACCACACCGCCGGCTACAACGGATCCGATCTGACCGGATACATTAGCACTGATTGCATGCATCAAAAGGTGGTTATTAGGATCCTCTTTGAGACCCATCTTCTGAACAACACGTGCAGACATAGGGAATGCGGAAATACCTGCAGCACCAACCATAGGATTAATCTTATTCTTCTTAATGAACAGGTTTAATAGTTTAGCAAATAATACACCGCCAATAGTATCCATAACAAAGGCAACTAAGCCTAAGCCCATGATCAAAAGGGTGTCAAGATTTACAAAAGCATCAGCCTGCATACTGAAAGCAATGGTAATACCGAGAAGTAAGGTGATTAGGTTGGATAATATATTCTGTGCGGCATCAGATAAGCTTCCAAGAACACCACATTCTCTGATTAAGTTACCAAACATCAGGAAGCCTACTAAGGCAACTGACTGTGGAGCGATCAGACCGGAGATAATCGTTACGATGATCGGGAATATAATTCTGGTCAGCTTTGTAACGTTCTTTGGATTATAATCCATACGGATCATACGTTCTTTCTTGGTTGTAACAAGCTTGATTGCCATAGGCTGTACGATCGGAACCAGCGCCATGTAGGAGTACGCGGCGACGGCGATAGCACCGATATATTTTGAATTAAGAAGCTGCGATACCAGAATGGAGGTAGGACCGTCTGCAGCACCGATGATACCGATGGAAGCTGCATCAGGTAAACTAAATCCGAGTAAAGCAGCAAGTGCGATGGTGAAGAAGATACCGAACTGAGCAGCCGCACCGAATAAGAACATTTTCGGATTGGATAAGAGCGGTCCGAAGTCTATCATTGCACCGATACCGATGAATAACAGAATCGGAAGAGCTTCAGATGTTTCGATACCTGTTTCAAATAACCATTGAATGATACCGTGTGTCTCTCCAACACCTTCCAGGGTCTGGTTAAGTACACCGGTAAAGGGAAGGTTAACTAATATAGCACCAAATCCCATAGGCAGAAGCAGTGAGGGTTCAAAGCCTTTCTCTATCGCTAAATAGATCAGAACAGCACCAACAACATACATAACACACTGCTGCCAAGTAATTGCCATAATACCTGACAATAAGAAATCCATATAATAAGTCCTCCTTAGCATTTTGGTCATCTCTCATCCGTATATCATGGAGAAAACGTACACAAACGAAAAGTATGAATATGCACGTTTTAAGCTGCTGCCATTATAATTATGAGAAGTGACAAGTATATGAAATTGGTTTTATTTTAGCGCATACGCATGGCTGATGTCAATCTTATTTCGTAAGTTTCTGTTCTATATTACAAGTATTAGAGCATATATTTATTCCAGATTTTGCATAAAGTAATATTCACGAAAAAATTATCGGGATGGCTGGCAGATTGAACAAAATATGGATTAAATCAATGTGAAAAAAGCACAAAAAAATGGGTAATTTAAGAAAAAAAATAGGCCTACTTATACATTATGACGTAAATTAGTAATCGAATAGTTTCCTATTGCACAATTTTTTTAAACGTGATAGTATTTGAGGCAAAGCGAATTTTTTGCTGAATTAAACGAAAGGGAGATGGATATTTTGAGTATTAGCGTATTGTTTTTTCAAATTATTTCAATCGTTATTGCACTGCTCTCATTTGGTGCTGCTTTCTGGCTTTACAAATGGGTGGAGAAACAACCTTCCTCTAACAAGAAAATTGCAGAGGTTAGTAAGCTGATCCGTAACGGAGCTTACACATTCTTGGCAAAAGAGTTCAAGACACTGGCTAAGTTTTGTGGTGTCGCAGCGGTTATCATTCTGATTTTCCTTCCTTCACCGATTTGGAAGGGTGATGTGGTGGATAACATTCTTATGTCTGTATCCTATATCTTCGGTACTGTATTCTCCGGAATCGCAGGTAAGATTGGTATCAGCATTGCAACTATCGCAAATGTTAAGGCTGCCGAGACAGCGACAAAGGGAATTAAGCCCTCCTTTATGTCAGGCTTCCGTGGCGGCGCTGTTATGGGTATGGCAGTAGTAGGCTCCAGCTTACTGGGTGTTACGCTGGTCCTTCTCTTAACAGGCAACACGACCGCACTTCTTGGCTTCAGCTTCGGTGCCAGCTCCATGGCTCTATTTGCAAAAGCTGGTGGCGGTATCTTCACAAAGACAGCAGATATCAGTGCTGACCTTTGCGGTAAGGTAGAGCTTGGGATCCCTGAGGATGACCCGAGAAATCCTGCTGTAATCGCAGACAATGTTGGTGACAATGTTGGTGACGTTGCAGGTATGGGTGCTGACTTATTTGACTCTAACGTTGCTTCCATGGCAGCAGCTTTGGTAATGGCTTCCTCACTGGATAAGGCAGCCGGCGGCACAGGAAATGCAGCGATGGTATTTTGCTATGCAGCAATAGGATTATTTGCTTCCATGATCGGTGTATTAACCGCTAAGATGAAGGAAGGCGGCGACCCGACCAGAGCATTGAATTCTAATACATATGTAACAACTGTTATCTTTGGAGCACTGACTGCAGTAGCTACCTGGGCCTTTGGTTTTGAATGGCGTATCTGGGCAGCGAGTGCGATCGGTCTTGTGGTAGGCGTTGTTATCGGTTTGGCAAGTGATTACTTTACCGATGATAAGAAGCCTCCGGTACACGCAGTAGCTAAGGCTTGTGAATCCGGTCCGGCCTTCACAATCCTTTCCGGTATTTCCTATGGTTTAATGAGTACCTTACCTTCCATGATCGGTATCGGTGTTTCTGCTCTTGCAGCTTATAAGATCTGCGAGCCTCTCGGTAACGGCTATGCAATGTTTGGTATCTCCATGGCAGCAGTTGGTATGTTATCCATCGTAGGTATGATTATTTCCAATGATGCTTACGGTCCGATTGTTGATAATGCCCGTGGTCTTGTAGAAATGGGAGAATTAGGCGAGGAAGCACTGGAGATTACCGACTCTCTTGACAGCGCAGGTAATACAGTAAAGGCGGTTACCAAGGGCTTTGCAATCGGTGCAGCCGGTCTTACCGTTATCGCATTATTGGGAGCTTTCATGAGTGAAGTAAATACCGCAGCGGTTGAGCTGGGTATGGTAGAAGAAGGCGTTAATTACATCCAGGGCTTTGATATCATTAACCCGGTTGTATTCTTCGGTTTATTATTCGGTGCAGCTATTCCGGCAGTATTCTCCGCTATGCTTATGCTTGGCGTTGATCGTAACGCACAGCGTATGGTTGCTGAGATTCATCGTCAGTTCAAAGAGATCGTTGGCTTAAAGGAAGGCAAAGAAGGCGTTGTTCCCGAGTATGATAAATGTATCGAGATCGCAACAACCGGTGCTATCAAGGAACTTATTCCCGCAGGCTTAATGGTTATTATCTGTACCTTACTGGTAGGCTTCATCGGTGGTGTTCAGGCAATCGGCGGCTTCATCACCGGTAATATTATCAGCGGTTTATTATTTGCATTGTTCATGTCCAACTCCGGTGGTCTTTGGGATAATACCAAGAAGTACATCGAGTCAGGACACAACGGCGGCAAGAATTCCGATGCACATAAAGCCGGTGTTGTTGGTGATACCGTAGGTGATCCCTTCAAGGATACCGCAGGTCCCTCCATTAACACTCAGATCACTGTTGTATCCTTAGTTGCTTCTTTAACAGCAACCATTTTCCTTAGCTTCTCAATCTTTGGCTAATCAGTCATTGAATATAGGCTCCGATTACGGAGTTGAATACTGAGGTACAAACTTACACGGCAATCGGCCATATAAGTTTGTACCTCTTTTATTCATAACAAGTGAATTGATTTATCAATTCATCTTGTTTGTACTTATGAAGCATAGAATACGATAAACTTTTATTGTAAATCAGCTGATTCTGTGGTAGAATAATTCAAAGGCACAAGATATGGTGGATTTTCGTAAAAATGTTAATGAATTATGATACGCTATCATCACAAAAGAGTTGCTAATGTACATACCCTGGAGGATTTAGGATGATAAAGAAGCTTCTTTCATTGGGAATATGCTTAATATTGGTTTCTGTGATTGCCGGGTGCAGCCTGTCTGACAATCTATATGAGGATGGGAAGAAAAGCTTTGTAAACGGTAATTATGAGGAGGCTGCCGCCTTTTTCGAGGCAGCGATTAAGGAAAACTCTAATCGGGCCGAATATTACATAGATTACGGATTATCCCTGATTAAGCTTGAGCGGTATGAAGAGGCTTTGACTGTATTTGATAAAGCTTATGTGAACAAGGATATCATCATAGTGAACCGGAATAATAAAAGGTTATACCGTGGCAAAGGAATTGCTTATTATCATATGTTAGATTATGACAAAGCGATAGTTGAGTTTAAGAAGGCCTTGGAGATCAACGAATTATCAGTACTGGATATGGATATATTGTATTATATCGGCAGCTCGCTAATGACCGTCGGCTCTTATGATGAAGCCATCAAAACATATACCAGATTAATCAAACTGGATAATAAAAGTGCCGATGCATATAACAGTCGAGCATTATGTTATCGAAGTCAGGGCGATTTTGAAAAGAGTCTGGCGGATTATGATGCTGCAATCCGATTGGAGCAGGAGAATTACTCCCACTATTTCGGAAAATACTATCTTTTAGCTGAGGATGGCGATATAACAAGCGCCAACGAGGTACTGGTCAAGGCGTCAGAGCTTGATCCAAAGACCAGTGAGGATCAATATAATCTGGCAAAGATTCATTTCTATCAGGGTGATTATGAGGAGGCTCTTTCTGAATTTAGTGAAGGCTTCAAGAATGGTTTTACGGAGGCTTATTATTATATAGGCGAGATATATCGGATTAAGAAGGACTATCCTAAGGCGATTTATTATTATGATATCTTTATAGAGGAAGGCGAGATTATGGCGCCGAATGTTTACAATCAGATTGCCTCCTGCCTGATCAAGACCGGAGATTATACCAAAGCCCTAAGCTATCTTGAGAAGGGAATTGCTTATAAACATGCAGGATCAATGCAGACACTGAAGAAGAATGAGATTGTAGCATATGAATGTCTGGGTGAATTTGATATAGCGAAGGAAAGGCTTTCACAGTATTTGGCCCTTTATCCGTCGGATAAGGAAGCAGCGAGAGAGGCTCAGTTCGTGGAAACCAGAATAATGGAATCTGTAAACGAGATGATAGAGGAGTAGTATATGTCAGGATTACATGAAATAAAAGAACAAGAGGAACGCTTCGTTTTAGTTGGTGTAGCTTCTAACATGAGTGATGATACGGAAGAGTCTCTCGCTGAATTGGAGGAGCTCGCAACCACTGCAGGAGCAACAACTGTCGGTAAGATTATACAGAACAGGGAGACGATCCATCCCGGAACATATATCGGTAAGGGTAAGATCGATGAGGTTCGTGCTCTGGCTTTAGAGACGGGAGCAACAGGTGTGGTATGTGATGATGAGCTGACACCGGCACAGCTTAAGAATTTGGAAGATGCCCTACAGATGAAGGTGCTTGACCGTACCGTAATTATTCTTGATATCTTTGCAAACCGTGCATCTACGAAGGAAGGTAAGATTCAGGTGGAATTGGCGCAGCTGCGTTATCGTTCCTCCAGACTGATCGGACTACGTAATTCCCTCTCGAGGCTTGGTGGTGGGATCGGTACAAGAGGTCCCGGTGAGAAGAAGCTGGAGATGGACCGCCGGATTATCAAAGAGAGAATTTCACAGTTGAGGCGGGAACTGAATGAGGTTCAGCAAAACCGAGAGACCTCCAGAAGTCTTCGCAGTAAAAATATGATACCGGTAGTAGCGATTGTTGGCTATACGAATGCAGGAAAATCTACCCTGCTGAATCATCTGACTAATGCAGGAGTACTGGAGGAGGATAAGCTATTTGCTACATTGGATCCTACGACCAGAGCCTTGGCATTAGAGAGTGGCCAGCAGGTACTTTTGACAGATACGGTAGGCTTTATTCGTAAGCTTCCCCATCATTTGATTGAGTCCTTCCGAAGTACACTGGAGGAAGCAAAGTATGCGGATATCATCTTGCATGTGGTTGACAGCTCGAATCCGGATGCTTACAGCCAAATGCATATCGTCTATGACACCTTGAATAAGCTTGGAATACAGGATAAAGTAATCATTACCGCCTTCAATAAGCAGGATAAGCTGGAGGCAGAAACAATTATTAAGGATTTTAAAGCCGATCATACCGTTAAAATATCAGCAAAAACCGGAGCAGACATCGATAAGCTTTTAGCAGTGATAGAAAAGGTGCTAGGTGAGCGTAAGGTACTACTGGAAAAGGTATTCTCTTATCAGGATGCCGGGAAGATTCAAACGGTAAGAAAATACGGACAGCTTTTAGAGGAGGAATACCAGCAGGAGGGGATTTATGTGAAGGCATATGTTCCTAAGGAGGTATACCAGACACTGGTATAAGGCAGCCAATATTTGACGAAATATCGGCTTTTGCTGAGTAAAATTTAATAGGTATTAGTGACTAATTCAAATACTAGATATAGTGTGGGGAGAAAAAATATCACATATATCTAGTATTTTATTGTTGACTATATTGTCTTTTTCTGGTACTATAAAAACATAGGTTATCTGAGATACAACTATGTGTAAAAGCGGGAAGGGAGACAGTTACATATGATTAACGTTATTAAAAGAGATGGACAGGTTGCCGAATTCAACCTAAAAAAAATCAGTGATGCAATTACTAAGGCCTTCAGAGCAACAGAAAAGTTTTACACCGAGGAGATCATTAGCTTATTAGCGCTTCGCGTAACTTCCGATTTTCAGAAAAAAATTAAGGATGAGACCATACATGTAGAGGATGTTCAGGACAGCGTGGAAAGCGTATTGGAGCAAACCGGTTATACTGATGTAGCTAAAGCATATATCCTATACCGCAAAAATAGAGAAAAGATCCGTAACATGAAGTCCACAATTCTTGATTATAAAGAGATTGTGAATAACTATGTGAATGAGGAGGACTGGAGAGTAAAAGAGAACTCTACCGTAACTTACTCAGTAGGCGGACTTATATTACATAATTCAGGTGCCATTACTGCGAATTACTGGTTATCTGAGATTTACGATGAAGAAGTGGCAAATGCTCACCGTAACGGAGATATTCATTTACACGATTTGTCCATGTTAACCGGATACTGTGCGGGTTGGTCCTTAAAACAGCTGATTAAGGAGGGACTCGGCGGAATTTCCGGTAAGATTACTTCGTCTCCTGCAAGTCATCTGTCAACCCTTTGCAACCAAATGGTAAACTTCTTAGGAATTATGCAGAATGAATGGGCGGGAGCTCAAGCATTTTCCTCCTTTGATACTTACTTAGCACCCTTTGTAAAAATTGATGATTTATCCTATAGAGAAGTAAAGCAATGCATTCAATCCTTTGTCTATGGTGTGAACACACCGAGCCGTTGGGGAACCCAGGCACCCTTCTCCAATATTACCTTGGACTGGACGGTTCCGAATGATCTGGCAGAGCTGCCTTGTATCATTGGTGGTAAGGAAGTAGATTTCAAGTACAAGGATTGTAAGAAAGAGATGGATATGGTGAACAAAGCCTTCATCGAGATTATGATCGAGGGTGATGCTAACGGCAGAGGCTTCCAGTATCCGATTCCTACCTATTCTATTACGAAGGATTTCGACTGGTCCGATACCGAGAATAACCGTTTGTTATTCGAAATGACTGCGAAGTATGGCACACCGTATTTCTCTAATTATATTAACAGTGATATGGAGCCCAGCGATGTTCGTTCCATGTGCTGCAGACTGCGTCTTGATCTTCGTGAATTGCGTAAAAAGACCGGCGGTTTCTTTGGCTCCGGTGAGAGTACAGGTAGTGTAGGTGTTGTAACAATAAATATGCCTAGAATTGCATATCTTGCTTCTGACGAGAAGGATTTCTTTGCGCGCCTCGACCGAATGATGGATATCTCCGCACGTTCCCTGAATGTGAAGAGAGGAGTTATTACAAAACTTCTGCAAGAGGGCCTATATCCTTATACAAAGCGTTATTTGGGCTCCTTCGAAAGCCATTTCTCAACAATCGGTCTGATCGGTATGAATGAGGTTGGTCTGAATGCAAAGTGGCTTGGCGATGATATGACCCATACAAAGACTAAGGAATTTGCAATTAAGACCTTAAATCATATGAGAGAACGTCTGTCAGATTATCAGGAGAAGTACGGTGATCTGTATAATCTTGAGGCAACCCCTGCAGAATCTACTACTTATCGTCTTGCTAAGAATGATAAGAAGCGTTGGCCTGAGATTAAGACAGCAGGCAAGGAAGGCGATACTCCTTATTATACTAACAGCTCACATCTGCCCGTTGGTTATACCGAGGATATCTTCGAAGCATTGGATATCCAGGATGAGTTGCAGACCTTATATACTTCAGGTACAGTATTCCACGCATTTCTTGGTGAGAAGCTACCGGATTGGGAAGCTGCAGCGAAGCTGGTGAAGACCATTGCGGAGAATTATAAATTACCTTACTATACCATGTCCCCTACCTATTCTGTCTGCAAGACTCATGGTTATCTTGTCGGTGAACAGTTCACTTGCCCTCACTGTGGCGAGAAGGCAGAGGTATATAGCCGTATTACCGGATATTACCGTCCGGTTCAGAACTGGAACGAGGGTAAGGCTCAGGAATATAAGAACCGCAGAATCTACGATGTGGAGCATTCCAGAGAGATGAATACCAGTTTGAAGGGCAGTAGCTCTATAGATGCAGAGAATGCGAGCGATTTGATGGAGGATGGCTTATATCTCTTTACGACGAAGACCTGCCCGAACTGTCATGCGGCTAAGGAATATCTGAAGAACACTACCTTTGCAGTTGTTGATGCTGAGGAAAATCCGGAGCTGGCCAGAGAGTTCAGTATTATGCAGGCTCCGACCTTGGTAGAGATCCGAGACGGTGCTGCCAAGAAATATGTGAATGCCTCCAACATCAAGCGTTATGCCGAAGAGCAGCTGGTCTGCTTGAAATAGTAATGGTAAACTTCTTGTTATCCTATTATATAAAGTAGTATCACACAAAGTGTCCGACTCCTATGGCGAATCGGACACTTTTTGCGGACTATTAGGGCGATTTCAATGTATGTTGGCTGTCGAATAGAGTGTATGTAGCCGATAGATGAATATTAGGCTTCCCTCACACACAGGTTGCCGGACAGATCACAGTTAAGTATGCCATAATCGAACATGAATGTTCGCTTCTGACCTACATAACAGCAATCTGTTCGTCAAACAGTGCATTATGGGAAGCCTAACATCCCTCTTCCGGCTTTATAGGCAATAAGCGACAGCCTTGTAGCTTAGAAAGTACCCTGACAGTCCGCTTGGTTGGGAGACGCTGTCGCGATAGTTGCTTTAGGATGGAATAAGGATGACAGGCTTCCCAAGTGGTTTTATTGATTTGTATCTATCAGATCAAGGAGGTTGTGAATTTACTTGTTGCCTCTACAGGGGATATAGGGTACAATTATTAATTGAGGAGTCACCTGAGGTTAGGATTCTTTTGACGGAAATGGATAGAAGGTGGCTCTAATCTGGAAAGATAAGCCGGGAGGTAACGAATATGAGTTTAGCAGATAATATTTTCATTGAAATGTGTAAGGATATTCTGGAAAATGGTGTCAGCACTGAAGGCGAGAAGGTAAGGCCAAAGTGGGAAGATGGTTCTTATGCATATACGATTAAAAAATTCGGTGTTGTGAACCGTTATGATTTATCAAAAGAATTTCCGGCTATGACCTTAAGAAAAACTGCCTTTAAGAGCTGTATTGATGAAATATTATGGATCTGGCAGAAAAAATCCAATAATATCAACGATTTGAATAGCCATATCTGGGATGCCTGGGCTGATGAGAATGGATCCATCGGTAAAGCATATGGCTACCAGATGAGTGTTAAGCATAAATATAAAGAAGGAGAGATGGATCAGGTAGATCGTGTTATCTTTGACCTGAAGAATAATCCTTACAGCAGAAGAATTATGACGAATATCTATGTTCATCAGGATCTTCATGAGATGAAGCTTTATCCCTGTGCTTACAGCGTGACCTTCAATGTTACTAAGAAGAAGGATAGTGAGCGATTAGTACTGAATGCTATTCTGAATCAACGCTCGAATGATATTCTAGCGGCAAATAGCTGGAATGTATGCCAGTATTCGGTTCTGGTACATATGCTGGCGCAGGTTTGCGGCTATGAGGTGGGTGAGCTGGTGCATGTCATTGCGGATGCCCATATTTATGACCGTCATATTCCGATCATCAAGGAGCTTATAGAACGCCCTACCTACGATGCGCCTACCTTCTGGATGAACCCTGAGGTGAAGGACTTCTATGAGTTTAAGGTAGAGGATTTTGAATTGAGAGATTATCATTACGGACCTAAGGTTGAGATTCCCGTCGCAGTGTAATTAAAAACATAAAATGTTTTTAATTACACGAGAAGAACTACGGAGCTCGCCCATTGGAGCTCACTCCTTGTTCTTCTGGGCTGTGGCAAGACCTGCGTCTTCCTCGGCTCAAACTAATACTTGGGTAGGTTGTGGATAAGAATTTCTTCTGGGCTGTGGCACGACCTGCGTCTTCCTCGGCACAAACTAATCCTTGGGTAGGAAGTGGAAAAGAAGTTCTTCCGGGTTGTGGCACGACCTGCGTCTTCCTCGGCACAAGCTAATCCTTGGGTGGCTTCATAATAAGTTTTAGAAGGAAAGGTGGATATACGAATGAATGTTATTGTAGCCGTTGATAATAACTGGGCTATTGGGTATCAGAATAAGCTGCTTGTCAGTATTCCTGCAGACATGC
Organism: Bacillota bacterium; assembly: GCA_023415475.1. Taxonomy (GTDB): domain Bacteria; phylum Bacillota; class Clostridia; order Lachnospirales; family Lachnospiraceae; genus Mobilitalea. Next base: position 100,909 of record JAEZKL010000102.1, read on the forward strand.
GCTTCTTCCGCGATGAGACTATGGGGAAAGTGGTAATTATGGGGAAGAATACTCTGGAGAGCTTTCCGGGTGGACAACCCTTAAAAAATAGAACTAATATCGTAATTGCTCTTGAGAAAGATTATAAGGTGAAGGATGCAACAGTGGTATATAGCATCGAAGAAGCCTTGGAGCATGCAAAAAACTATAAATCAGAGGATGTATATATCATCGGTGGAGCCAGTATCTATCGCCAGATGTTACCTTACTGCGATGTGGCGCATATTACAAAGATAGATTTTGCTTACCAGGCTGATACTTATTTTCCGAATCTGGATCAGATGGAGGATTGGATTCTAGTAGAGGAGACAGAGGAGCATACCTATTATGACCTAGCCTATACCTTCTGTCGGTATGAGCGTAAAAAAAGGTAACAGCCCAGCCATAAGCTCGATTTGCTTTGATACATCTCGCTTAGGCAGAGCACCCTACTAATTTAAAAACGATATGAGTATGAAAGCTAGTTTTCTCCTCCCTATCGTGTTTAACATTTGTATGGCTGAACTGTTACATAATTATAAAAACCTTGTAAAATGGGAATTTTTCGTAAAATAATACTTGAAAAATATGAAAAGTAAGGCTACTATAAAGGATATAAAATTTTGCAGGGAACGAAAAAGGTTAAGGAAGGATGATAAAGTATGCTTAATATTAGAATTGAGAAGACGAAAAACCCAAAGGTATTACCTGGAGCAGATAATCCATTGAAATTTGGTACTATTTTCACGGATCATATGTTTATTATGAATTATGAGACGGGAAAAGGCTGGTATGATCCACGAGTGATACCCTATCAACCTCTCAATCTTGAGCCTTCGGCTATGGTATTTCACTACGGACAGGAAATGTTTGAAGGTCTGAAAGCATATAAAACAGAGGATGGAAGAACCTTATTATTCCGCCCCGAGAAAAATATTGAGCGTGCAAATAAGACCAACCGAAGAATATGTATTCCGGAAATTCCTGAGGAGGATTTTCTGCAAGCATTAAAAGCCATAGTGAAGGTGGATGAAGCCTGGATTCCTACGAAGGAAGGAACTTCACTTTATATCAGGCCGTTCGTTATAGCTACTGATCCCTACCTCGGTGTAAGACCATCTGACCGCTTTCTGTTTATCATTATCCTTTCACCGGTAGGTGCTTATTATCCGGAGGGTCTGAATCCGGTTAAGATTTGGATTGAGGATGAATATGTAAGAGCAGTAAAGGGTGGTATCGGTGAAGCGAAGACCGGTGCAAACTATGTGGCATCAATGAAATCTCAGGTAAAGGCACATGACGAAGGGTATTCCCAGGTTTTGTGGCTGGATGGTGTTCATAGAAAATATATCGAAGATGTCGGTGCCATGAATATCTTCTTCAAGATTAATGGTAGGATCATTACACCGGAATTGAACGGAAGCATTTTGCCCGGTGTAACCAGAGATTCGGTACTCACCCTATGCAGAGAATGGGGATTACCGACGGAAGAACGTAAAATTTCGATTGATGAAGTATTTGAGTCATTTCAAAACGGTACATTGGAAGAGGTATGGGGTACCGGAACCGCAGCTGTAATCTCACCGGTGGGTCAGCTTCGTTGGGAGAAGAATATTATGCAGGTTCAAGATGGCGGTATCGGACCGATCAGTCAGAAATTATATGATACGATTACAGGCATTCAATTAGGAAACATTAAAGATGATCATAATTGGACCATAGAAGTCTAGGGAGGTATTAAATGAATCAGTCATATGCGGAAGCAGGAACGAAGAGAAAGGATGACGGGAAGACCTTAGGCCTTCGTGCACTACTGGTTTTAGGAATAGTAGTCGGTGTTATACTGATGATAGCTGGAGGTGTTCCCGGAATCATAGGTATTGTATTGGTGGTGGCAATGGTATATCTGTTCCCGAAGCTTAATATTGATTATGAGTATGTGTTTGTGGATGGACAGATCGATTTCGACAGAATAACCGGTAAGGCTAGACGTAAGACAATGCTGAGAATAGATATGGAGCAGGTGGAAATCATTGCTCCCCAGGGATCTCATGCATTAGATGGGTTTACCTATACTCAACTGGTGAATAAAGACTTCTCCTCCAGGGACAAGAATATTAAGCCTTATGTTATTATCGCAAGTGTTGAGGATAAGAAATATCGCATCGTATTTGAACCGAGTGAAAAGATGCTCTCCATGATGAAACAGAAGAGCCCCAGAAAGATAGCACAATATTAAAAACCTGATAGAGGATGCGTTTTCCGATGCCTTTGTATTGGAGAATGGCATCCTCTAATGATTCATGACAAGTGAATTGATTTATCAATTCATCTCGTTTGCGTGTTTCTTTCGGTTTCCTGTATTTCATGGTTGACATTGAAAGGATTATTCGTTATACTTTTAAAAATCTTAGACATCTTTGGGGAGTAAAAGTGAGAGCTTTTACTCCTTAGCTATAAGCTATGATAATATCATGACTTTGAAAACCCAAGGTGGCTTTTGTGCCAAATAATATTAGTTAGAAAGTGAGGAGATTAACAAAATGGGTCAGATAATCGGTGAAGGAATTACATTTGACGATGTGCTATTGATACCTGCTTTTTCTGAGGTGCTACCAAATCAAGTTGACTTGTCAACTAACCTGACAAAAACAATAAAGCTGAATATCCCGTTAATGAGTGCCGGCATGGATACTGTTACTGAGAACCGAATGGCAATCGCAATGGCTAGACAGGGAGGCATAGGAGTAATTCATAAGAATATGTCGATTGAAGAGCAGGCGGAAGAGGTAGATAAGGTAAAGCGTTCAGAAAATGGTGTCATTACCGATCCGTTTTATTTATCTCCGGAGCATACCTTACAGGATGCCAATGATTTAATGGCTAAGTATCGAATCTCCGGTGTTCCGATTACTGTAGACGGTAAAAAGCTGGTAGGAATTATCACAAACCGCGATCTAAAATTCGAGACAGACTTCTCTAAGAAAATCAAGGAATCTATGACTTCAGAGGGCTTGGTAACAGCAAAGGAAGGAATTACCCTGGAGGAAGCAAAGAAGATCCTGGCAAAGGCAAGGAAAGAAAAGCTTCCGATAGTTGACGATGAGGGTAACCTGAAGGGTCTTATCACAATCAAAGATATTGAAAAGCAAATTAAATATCCGTTATCTGCCAAGGATGCACAGGGACGTCTCTTATGTGCGGCTGCCGTAGGTATCACCAACAATATATTAGACCGCGTCGATGCTTTAGTAAAGGCGAAGGTTGATGCCATCGTTATTGATACGGCTCATGGACATTCCGCGAATGTTCTTAAGGTGGTTAAGATGGTTCGTGAGGCATATCCGGAGGTTCAGATCATAGCCGGAAATGTGGCAACAGCGGAAGCAACGGTAGACCTAATCAAGGCCGGAGTGAATGCGGTTAAGGTCGGAATAGGACCCGGATCTATCTGTACGACGAGAGTTGTCGCAGGTATCGGTGTTCCTCAGATAACCGCGATTATGAATTCCTATGAAGCAGCGAAAGCATACGGAGTTCCCATTATCGCTGACGGTGGTATCAAGTATTCGGGAGATATCACTAAGGCTTTGGCAGCCGGTGCCAATGTATGTATGATGGGCAGTATCTTTGCCGGCTGTGATGAGAGTCCCGGCACCTTCGAATTATATCAGGGTAGAAAATACAAGGTATACCGCGGCATGGGTTCTATCGCTGCTATGGAAAAGGGAAGCAAAGACCGTTACTTCCAGACTGATGCGAAAAAGCTGGTACCGGAGGGCGTTGAAGGCCGTGTGGCATATAAGGGTACGGTGGAAGATACGGTATTCCAGTTAATCGGTGGTCTAAGATCCGGTATGGGATACTGTGGAGCGTCTAATATAACATCATTACAGGATAACAGCAAGTTTGTAAAGATATCTGCGGCTTCCTTGAAGGAAAGCCACCCGCATGATATTCATATCACCAAAGAAGCTCCGAATTACAGTGTAGAGGAATAAAACGAATCGGTTAGACTTAACCAGATAATAAAATTGATCGAGAAAGCTCCTTTTAGAATGGGTAGTAATTAAGACTATCATTCTATCAGGAGCTTTCTGTATGGGTCGTAATCACAGTATGCGTTCTCTGACATTATCGATCACACTCTGTTGTGGCGAGCAGTTTTTCTGATCATATACTATGATTGCAGTAAATATATGGTGGCGTTTACCTGAGAAACATTATATAATAATCAACAATATATGCTTATTCAAAGGAAGGCTATCCTGTCATGTTTTTACGTAGGCTTGAAGATAAGTTTGGACATGAAGCGTTATATTAATTGAAACCACCTCAAATACTACTTCGTCTTTTTATTAGGGGATTGTTCAATGTGGATGAGGTATAGGAGAATCAAGGAAGCCTCTCCTTTTGAGAAATGGATCAGCTTTTAAGACGTATTGAATATGATAGGAAAGGGTATAGGAGATGGATATACATAAAATTGGTGAAGGTTATACCGCTGAGGTATATTCCTGGAAGGAAGGGCAGATACTTAAGCTGTTTCGAAAGGAATTTCCGTTTAGTGGAATCGAAAAGGAATTCAAGGTAAATCAGGAAGTGGAGAGGTTGGAACTTCCGATCCCGAAAGCGGTAGAGATGGTTGAGTATAACGGTAGAACCGGTATTGTATATGAGAGAGTTTTCGGTGAATCATTATTAAGCTTGATAACAAGAAAGCCTTGGAAGGCAAGAAAATTTATTAAGCATCTGGTCGACTTACAATATGAAATGCATCAATGTAAGGCAAAGAATCTGGGGAGCTTCAAAGAAGCTTTAGAATGGAATATCAATCATACCAATGCTTTATCGGATAATGTGAAGCAGGCCATCCTTCGTATCCTCAATCAATTACCGGAAGGGGATTTCCTTTGCCATGGGGACTTTCATCCGGGAAATATTATGAAGACAAAAGATGATTATGTGGTTCTGGACTGGATGACTGCTGCGAGCGGGACTCCCAGCATGGATGTTGCAAGAACCGCATTGTTAATTAAGGATGCTGCTTTGCCCGGTAACATACCCACTATAGTCAAGGTGATCATCAATGGGATGAGAACAAGTATGTTAAAGAATTATCTGAAGTACTATAAAAGTCGATCCGGACTTACCCAAGCGGAGATTGATTGTTGGCGGCTGCCTATTATCGCAGCACGTCTCTCGGAATGGATTACTGATACGGAACAGAAGGCATTCATTAAGGAAATAGAAAAGGCATTAATATAAGGTGGAATATGAGACGAATATTAACAAGAGAAGAATGGAGCAGGAGAAGGCGTAGAAATAAAATCATTTTGATTTTTATCATTGCCATACTGACTCTAGCCATACTGGTGATGACAGTATTAATCACCTACAGAGTTGTTCAAAGGGACAATATTTCCAATCAAGGCTTAATCCATGATATTAAGGACGATTTTCTTGGCAGTAATTGGGATGGGATAGCCGCAATCGAAGGGCAGCTTTCGAACGGAGTGGAGATTAGTAGTGAGTATCTGACGCCGAACGAATATTCCAGACCAAAGACTCCGCTGAAGGATATCAATTCCATTGTGATTCACTATACGGCCAACCCAGGTACCACAGCCGCGAATAACCGCAGTTATTTTGAGGGTCTTGCTAAGAAACATACAACCTATGCCAGCAGTCATTATATCATCGGCCTTGAGGGAGAAATAATTCAATGTATACCACTGAATGAGATTGCCTTTGCTTCTAATAATCGTAATGATGATACATTATCGATTGAATGCTGCCATGAGGATGAGACAGGTAGATTTAATGAGGCAACCTATGCTTCCCTGGTATCTCTGACCGCGGCATTGTGTATTGAGTTTGACTTAGGGGAAGAGGATATCATTAGACATTATGATGTGACTGAGAAGCTATGTCCGTTATATTATGTGGAGCATGAGGATGAGTGGTACGAATTCCGAAAGGAAGTTATGGTGAAGGTAGAAGAATTAAAGACGATTACGCACAAATAAGAAGACAAGGACGACCTGTACGTAATATACACGTTGTCCTTGTCTGTTTTATCATAAGGAAAGCACGTCAATCCTTAATGCTTAAAGTGAAATCTTTATATCCTTACCGATTGGAGTATATTGTCTGTATTTGACATTCGCGGAATCTAGCATACGTTTGGCAGCGACAACCGGATCGGTTGCTGCATACTTATCGCTCATATAGATGATTTCAGAGATTCCCTTCTGAATAATCGCTTTGGTGCACTCATTGCAGGGGAATAGGGTAGTATATAGCTTTGCCCCCTTCATATAAATTCCGGTGTAATTCAGGATAGCATTGAATTCGGCATGGCATACGTAATAATACTTTGTATCGAGATTGGAACCTTCCCGTTCCCACGGAAATTCATCGTCAGAGCAACCCATCGGCATTCCGTTATAACCTACGGAGAGAATCTTATTATCCTCGCTGACGATACAGGCACCGACACTGGTGCTGGGATCCTTACTACGCTCAGTGGATAGTAGTGCAATGCCCATAAAGTATTCATCCCATTTTAAATAATCCTGCTTTTTCATCTGTTGATTCCTTTCTATGATATGTTGCATTACGCTAACTGCCCCTATGGTCTTTTTAGGTTTTGGTTTTACAGTGCCCAGGAGAAGTTTAACATTAAATGTATATTATCATAGATGCAATACTCTATGCAACTATTAATCACAAAGAAGGGGCACTGCATGACTTGTTTTACGCAAGCATCAGTGCCCTCATACTAGTATGCCCAGTGGGCACACGACGGTTTAGTACTTACTTCCTGCAATCTGAACCTTTAGAAGATTCGTTGTTCCGGAGGTTCCCAGAGGAATACCGGCTGTCAGTACGGTTATATCGCCGTCCTGCAGATAACCTGCATCCTCAACGGCTTGAATTGCATGATCGAATAATTCGAAGGTATCATGTTCCACTGCAATCAATAATGGAGTTACACCCCAAGCCATGTTCAGCTGTCTGCAAACAATAGGGTCCGTTGTGCAGCCAAGAATCTGGCATTCCGGGCGATAACGGGATATCATACGGGCTGTCTTGCCGGAGGTAGTAACCGTAATGATCATCTTCGCATTTAAGTCATGAGCGGTTGTTACCGTTGCACGGGAAATCGCATCGGTGATATCCGGAAGCTGGCAGGCTTCAAGCATACGGAAACGTTTCTTATAATCAATATCAGCCTCGGCACGTATAGCGATCTTAACCATAGTTTTCAGGGCTTCTACCGGGTATAATCCGGCTGCAGTCTCACCGGAAAGCATGATAGCACTGGTTCCGTCGTAAATTGCATTTGCTACGTCAGTGGTCTCCGCTCTGGTGGGTCTGGGATTCTTGATCATGGAATCCAGCATCTGTGTTGCGGTAATTACCTGCTTACCGGCATTGTATACCTTCTTAATAATCATTTTCTGAAGAACCGGAACTTCTTCATATGGAATCTCAACACCCATATCACCACGGGCAATCATGATACCATCGGATAACTCAATGATTTCATCAATATGTTCTACACCTTGATAATTCTCAATTTTAGCGATAATTTTTGTCTGGGAATTATGCTTATTCAGCATCTTACGGATTTCCTTAATATCTTCGGCGGTACGAACGAAGGAAGCAGCAATAAAATCATAATTATGCTTGATGCCAAAGAGAATATCCTCCCGGTCCTTGTCACTGATAAAGGGCATGGATAGATGAATACCCGGTACGTTAACTCCTTTTTTATTGGAGATGATGCCACAGTTCTTTACCTTGCAGATAATATCGGTAGCTGTGACATCGGTTACAGTCATTTCAACCAGACCATCATCGATTAGGATGGTGGCACCAACCTCAATATCATAGATTAGATTGGGATAACTGATGGATACTATGGATTCGTTACCTTCCACTTTTCTTGAGGTTAGGGTGAAGGTCTGACCCTCCTTTAGTTGTATTTTCATATCATCCTTAAAGGTACCGATACGAATCTCCGGACCCTTTGTATCAAGTAAAGTAGCAACGGGGATATTCAATTCCTTGCGCAGCTTCTCAATTTTCTTCAATCGTCCAAGATGCTCTTCATGATTTGCATGAGAGAAATTAAACCGGGCAACATCCATTCCTGCTAAGATTAGTTCCTTTAATACATTATCGTTATCAGTGGAAGGACCCAGGGTGCAAATAATCTTTGTTTTTCTCATAATTACCTCCATTCTTGCACTTCTATTCGTGCAGCTAAGTTTATACCGAGACTTCGTAAGGTATAAGCTTCTTAAGTTATGATTTAACACAATTTTAGCATGCCTGCCCTTTGTGTTAGTTTATGCTAATGCATCTTTGATGCAGCTAAAAAGATTTTGATTATAGAAATTCTTTATTCACACTAATCATTCGTGCTAAAGCACCGCGAATGTATGCCGATTGATACTGTTACAATTTTAAACCCTTGTTTTTTCGGTATTTAATGCCTGAATGCTGCCTTTTCACAAGATATACGGTCAAAAACAGAAGGCTCATTAAAACCACAAGTACAATAATCATTATGGCACAATGCAAGAAGAAGGTATCTGGAAGAATTGTGATGACCGGATCCGTAGCTGGATCAAAGAGCCAATAATCATTATTAAAGAAAAGCTTATGAAATAGTACAAAAGCGCGGTCAAAGTCAAGGGAAAGCGACAAGGCAAGTAATAACGGGAGGACAATTGCCGTAACAGCTGATACGAGCAGATAACTGAAATCATTATTTTTATGCTTTTGTATTATTATAATAATTCCGAATGCCAGTGTAATAGCACCCAGAATATAAAAACCGGTAAAGATGTTCTTTACTTCTGTAAAATGGAATAATCCGCTCTCGGAAGCCGCCAGGGTAGGAAACTTTAGGTCGCCTTTAAAAAAAGGAGAAGAATAATCGATTAAGGCATCATAATTCTCTCGGATTACCTCATTGGTGTATCCAGAGTTTTCTCCGATATTCAGATGATTGATATCAAAGTAATATAGGGGTCTAAAATTTATTGTGGTCACAACAGCAATGCTGATGAATAATAGCGTAAATAAAACTCCAATCAATAAATCGGTTATTTTAAACCGTCTCATACATGCCTCCGTATATGTGAATAGGTGTGCCAATTAAGTTCCAAACGCATTATAGTATAATTTAAAACCGAATGCAACTCTAATCTTTTTCTTTATCTATAAGCAATAACGATAAAATACATTAGTATTTATGAATTGAATTCGCTGGCTTCTTAGTGTAATATTTTGATATAAACTAAAAATACGATGCCAGAAGTAGCTTTTGATAAACCGGATATAGATATAATAAGTATATCATACGATGTCTAACATGTCTGCCTTTTAAAGGTGAAAATTGCCATTTATTTTACACTAATCCAACATGCTGCCTAGACACCGCGAATTTGGGCGGTAGCACAAATTTACCGATTGAAAAATCTTTGATATTTCAATCTAACATGCTATAGTATCGGTTTTATCGTAGCATACTTATACAATGATACAGGTCGGAAAAGGAGAGAGAGCATGAGAGCATTAATCAGCGTATCGGACAAAACAGGAATTGTAGAGCTCGCGAAGGAATTCGTGTCCTTGGGAATTGAGATCATTTCTACAGGGGGAACCTATGGTAAATTGAAGGAAGCGGGAGTTCCTGCGATTGAGGTTTCTGAGCTCACAGGCTTTCCGGAATGCCTGGACGGACGTGTAAAGACCCTGCATCCTGCCGTTCATGCAGGCTTACTGGCTATGAGAAGCAATCCATCTCATATGAAACAGCTGGCTGATCTGAATGTTGAGACGATAGATTTTGTAGTGGTTAATCTTTATCCTTTTAAGGCTACCATATTGAAGGATCATGTGACCCGTGAGGAAGCGGTTGAGAATATTGATATTGGTGGGCCTACCATGCTTCGTTCCGCAGCAAAGAATTATCAGGATGTTACAGTCGTTGTAGACCCCGGAGATTATGAGAAGGTTCTATCCGAGCTTAAGGAAAAGAAGGAGGTATCCCTAGATACCAAGTTCTATCTGATGCAGAAGGTATTTATGCACACCTCCTCTTATGATACTTTAATTGCGGATTACCTGAAAAAGCAGAGAAACGACATTTCTTTCCCGGAGACTTTGACCTTGACCTTTGAAAAGGTGCAGGATATGAGATATGGTGAGAATCCTCATCAATCAGCAGCCTTCTATCGTGAAATAGGTAAGAAGAAGGGATCCCTCACCGATGCGGTTCAATTAAATGGGAAAGAATTATCCTTTAATAATATTAATGATACCAACGGAGCCTTGGAGCTTTTAAAGGAATTCACCGAGCCTACTGTGGTTGCCTGTAAGCATGGTAATCCTTGCGGCGTGGGAAGTGCCGATCATATCACAGATGCCTGGAAGAAGGCATTTGAGGCTGACAAGACCTCAATCTTCGGTGGTATCGTAGTAACTAACCGTGAGGTAACGCTTGCGATGGCAGAGGAGATGAAGACGATCTTCTTAGAGGTGGTTGTGGCTCCCTCCTACGAGGAGAAGGCCTTAGAGCTTCTAAGGGAGAAGAAGAATATCCGTTTGATTGCTCTTCCAGGTATTGAAATACCACAGGACGAGAATGCCTATGATATGAAGAAGGTAAACGGAGGATTAATCGTACAGACAATAGATAGCAAAATATATAATGAGGACGAGCTTAGAGTGGTTACTGACCGTGCACCTTCTGCGAAGGAGATGGAGGATCTGAAGTTCGCCTGGCGGGTAGTTAAGTATGTTAAGTCTAACGGTATTGCGATAGCAAAGGATAAGCAGTCCATCGGTATCGGACCGGGACAGGTTAATCGTATCTGGGCGACAAAGCAATCGATTGAGCATGCAGGAGAATTAATCGGCGAAGGTGTAACGGAGGGTGCGGTTCTTGCTTCCGATGCCTTCTTCCCCTTTGATGATTGCGTGGAAGCAGCACATCAGGCAGGGATTACGGCTATCATCCAGCCGGGTGGTGCAGGCAGGGATGAAGATTCTATTAAGAAATGCAATGAGTACGGTATAGCGATGATATTTACGGGAATGAGACACTTTAAGCATTAGAAGTAATATGCTATCAATTTGCTAAATTCTTTTTATAATAGCTCTCTTTTTAGTAGCACTACAAGGGCGGTAATAAGTCCGGTCTGCGGACTTTTATCGTCCGAACCAAAAAAGGATTAGAAATTGTGATATCAATTTCTAATCCTTTTTTGGTTTTGTTAACGAAAGAAGTCTTCTCGATGCTTATGTTACAACCCATCCTATTATAACTTTATAAATATGTACCCATATATATAAAAATTACGTTTGGTCTTTGATTATAACCTGGTTACGTTGGCAGCCTGAGGACCCTTATCGCCCTTTACTACTTCAAAGCTAACCTTTTCTCCCTCTTCAAGAACCTTGAAGCCGTCCATCTGAAGTGCAGAAAAATGTACAAATACGTCATTTCCCTCTTCGTCAGAAATAAATCCAAACCCCTTCTTCGCGTTAAACCACTTAACTGTACCTGTCTTCATAAATTCCTCCTAAAACATAAAATATTTGCCATTACCACTATTAGTAACGATAGTATAAATTTAACATAAAATTGAAAAAATGTCAAACAAGGTTTGTTGAAATATGTAATATTTTAAATTATTCATCGTATATTTATTAATTGTTTGTTCGAATGCTACAAATTTCTATTAGATAGTAATAATTAATATTAATTATAAACAATGAAATATAGAATGAGACAGGTTATAAAATGTAAATCTATGAATACTTATTACAATGATAGTGTGAAAAAAGGATTTTATAAAACAAAAATCCTTGGGAAGAACTGCGAAGTTTGCCCATTGGAGCAAACTCCTTGTTCTTCCGGTTTTTGAGATATTTCTTCCGGGTTCCCGGCTGCACCAAAGATGCAGCATGAGATGTTAGTATGGAAAAATGGTTTCGTAAGAAATGACAAATAATATATTTTGTGTTATTATGAATAAGCAACTACTATAAATTACCATACTAATGCTTAATAAAAGCGAGTTTTTGCAGATAATACAGCACATGTGCGAGTAGGCACAAATAGGAAACTGCAGTACTATATGGCATGAATGGAGGCAATTATGAAATATAAAATTCCATCCTCATATGAATTCATACTTGAGGAAAAATTAGACGATATGAACGGTATCGGTTCATTGCTGGTTCATAAGAAAACCGGAGCTCGTATTGCGATTGTAGCGAACGATGACAATAATAAAGTATTTTCCATCGGATTTAGAACCCCTCCGGCGAACAGTACCGGTGTAGCACATATTATAGAGCATTCCGTACTATGCGGCTCCAAGCATTTCCCCGCAAAGGATCCCTTTGTTGAATTGGCGAAGGGTTCACTGAATACCTTTTTGAACGCTATGACCTATCCGGATAAGACGGTTTATCCGGTCGCCAGCATGAATGATCAGGATTTTAAGAATCTGATGCATGTATATATGGATGCCGTACTATATCCGAACATCTATCAGAAAAAAGAGATTTTTCATCAAGAGGGTTGGCATTATGATCTGGAGTCAGAGGAGGGCGAGTTAAAATACAACGGTGTTGTATATAACGAGATGAAGGGGGCCTTCTCTTCACCGGAATCCATGCTATATCGTATGATTCAGAACTCTTTGTTCCCGGACACCCCTTACGGTGTAGAATCCGGAGGTGACCCGGACTTTATTCCGGAGCTGTCCTATGAAGAGTTTATCAATTTTCATAAGACCTATTATCATCCCTCCAACAGCTATATCTATCTTTACGGAGATATGGATTTCGAAGAGAGATTAGTATGGCTGGATAAGGAATATCTTAACCAGTATAACAGGCTTGAGGTGGATTCTAAGGTCAAGCTTCAAAAGCCGTTTTCAAGCAGTCGAGAATTAGAGTCCTTCTATTCCCTCAGTGAAGAAGAGGAAGGAAAGGATAGTACCTACTTGAGCTATAATACAGTGATTGGTAACTCCTTGGATAAAGAGCTTGCATTAACCTTCCAGGTTCTGGATTATGTATTGCTTCAAGCTCCGGGAGCCCCTGTGAAGCAGGCATTATTAGATGCAAATATCGGCAAGGATATCCTTGGTGGCTTCGAGGATGAGATACTGCAGCCTACCTTTACGATTATTGCCAAGAATTCCGAAGAGAATAAGAAGGATCAGTTTGTTTCAATTGTTCGTGATGTTCTGTCTAAATTAGTTGCGCAGGGGGTTGATGAGAAATCCCTTCGGGCAGCGATTAATTATTACGAATTCAAATATAGAGAAGCGGATTATGGTCAGTTCCCGAAGGGACTGCTTTACGGTCTTCGTGCGATGAGCAGCTGGCTTCATGACGATCACAAGCCCTTCCTTCATATGAAGGATACCACAGGCTATGCCTTCCTGAAGGAGAAGATAGGAACGGGCTATTATGAGAAGGTAATTAAGGAGTATTTCCTTCAGAATACTCATAATTCAATTGTGATTCTCAAACCCAAGTCCGGATTAAATGCGGAGAAGGAGGAGGAGCTGAAGAAGAAATTAGCTGCCTATAAAGCAACTCTTACTAAGGAGGAGCTGCAGCGAATTATTCGCGAGACAAAGGACCTAGCAATTTTCCAAGAGACTCCTTCAACAAAGGAGGAGCTGGAAGCAATCCCGCTCTTGACTCGTGAGGATATCAAAAAGGAGATTGAACCTTTATATAATAAAGAAAATAAGATTGGTGATGTAAGGGTAATTCATCACAATATATATACCAACAAGATTGCTTATGTTAGGCTGCTCTTTCATGTAAAAGAAGTGCCGAAGGAGCTTTTACCTTATGCATCCTTATTGTCCTTCGTCCTGGGCTATGTTGATACGGATCATTACTCCTATCTTGACTTATCCAATGAGATAAATATTAATACCGGTGGTATCTCAGCCAATGTAAGAAGCTTCTCTGTCAAGGGCAGTACTGATCAATATCATCCCGTATTTGAGTTATCTACCAAGGTGTTATATGATAACCTTCACGAGGCGATCCGTTTGATTGGAGAGATGCTATATCATACAAAACTCGAGGATAAAAAGAGGTTGAAGGAAATCGTTGATGAAATGAAGTCCAAGCTGCAGATGCATTTTAACTCTGCAGGTCATTCCGTTGCAGTGGATCGTGCGATGAGCTATTACTCTACTCATGGCCTATTTAAAGAAATAACGACAGGTATTACTTTTTATAAATTTATCGAGGACCTGGCAGAAAACTTTAGCGCAAAGGCGGATATAACGATCAGCAGGCTGAATGAGCTGTTAAAAATGATATTCACCAGAGAGAATCTGTTAGTCAGCGTAACAGCGGATGAGGAAGGCTATGACCGCTTTAGTGATAAGCTGGCAGACTTTATCGAAGGGCTTTGGCCAAAGGCGGATCAAGGCATATATGACGCATATGATACCTCAAGCTTAGAACCGAAATGCTTAAATGAGGGCTTCAAGACTGCCATGCAGGTGCAATACGTGGCAAGAGCAGGCAATTTTATAAAGGCAGGGTATGAATATACCGGTGTTTTAAGAGTGCTCAAGACAATCTTAAGCTATGATTACCTATGGAATAATGTTCGTGTAAAGGGCGGTGCATACGGCTGTATGTGCGGGTTCTCCGGTGTGGACGGGGATGCGTATTTCACCTCTTATCGTGATCCTAACCTAAAAGAAACCAATCTAATTTATGAAAAGGCAGCAGATTATATCGAGCATTTTACTGCGGAGGAACGTGATATAACGAAATATATCATCGGTACCTTCAGTTCCCTGGATACACCGCTAACACCGCAGGCCAAAGGAAAGCGGTCCTTAAGTATGTATCTTGGCGGTGTTACTGAGGAGGATCTTCAGAAGGAAAGAAGACAGGTCCTGGGTGTGACCATAGAAGATATTCGTGGCTGTCATAAGTATATAACGGCGATGCTTAATGCGGGTAATATCTGCGTAATCGGTAATGAAGGTAAGATCAATGAGAATAAAGAGATGTTTAAGGAAGTTAAGAATCTAATGAAATAGTAAAATACAGAATGCGAAGAATTTCATAATGTATCCGGACACATAGATAGTCATGATTGATGCGAAGTGTCAGCAAGCTGACACTTCGTTATGCAGTAGGATAAGAATGCATAGGCTAAGAGGATACAAACAGAAAGGGATAGGTATTACATGAAGGATACGAAATATAAATCAGGGTTTGTTACCTTAATAGGAAGACCCAATGTTGGAAAGTCAACCCTGATGAATAAGCTGATCGGGCAGAAGATTGCAATAACCTCAGATAAACCACAGACCACCAGAAACCGGATTCAGACGGTATATACGGATGAACGGGGGCAGATTATTTTCCTGGATACACCGGGTATTCACAAAGCGAAGAATAAGCTGGGTGAATACATGGTAAATGTAGCGGAAAGAACTATGAGCGAGGTAGATCTAATTCTATGGCTGGTTGAGCCCTCGACCTTTATTGGGGCAGGAGAACAATATATTGCCGAGAAGCTGAAAAAGGTGAAGACTCCGGTAATACTGGTAATTAATAAGATTGATACGGTGAAGAAGGAGCAGATTCTTGCTTTCATTGCAGCCTATAAGGATATTTGTAACTTTGCTGAGATTATTCCCGTATCAGCTCTGAAGGGTGAGAATACGACTGTTCTCTTAGAAGAGATCTATAAGTATATGCCGGAGGGTCCTATGTATTACGATGAGGATACCGTAACCGATCAACCCGAGCGGCAGATTGTAGCTGAGCTCATCCGCGAGAAGACACTGAGGCTTTTAGATGATGAGATACCCCATGGGATTGCGGTCAGCATTGAACGTATGAAGGAACGCCCGGAGAGCAGCGGGACGAATGGCCTGATCGACATTGAAGCAACCATTGTCTGTGAACGGGATGCTCACAAAGGCATCATAATCGGTAAGGGTGGTAGCATGCTTAAGCAGATTGGTACCCAGGCACGAAAAGAAATTGAAAATCTCCTGGATTGCAGAGTGAATCTGCAGCTTTGGGTAAAGGTAAAGAAGGACTGGCGGGACAGTGATTTTCTGATGAAAAACTACGGCTATGGCAGGGATGAATAAAGGATTTTTATATAACAAAATCCTTGGGAAGAACTACGAAGTTCGCCCATTGGAGCGAACTCCTTGTTCTTCCGGGTTATGCTTGTGTCAACATCTTCCTCAGCATTATATTATTCAAAGAGGGAGATATGTAATACTAGTTTGAGTGCCTGTAATAACTGCGAGATATAGTGTTACGGAAAATACAAGGGTATAATATAAATTTTTATATGGTATATTCTAACCAGTTTAACAAAACATGAAATGGGAAACCTAATAACATAACAGAAGAATATTTTCTGGAGTGAAACATAATATCATGGTTAGGGGGCTCATTTATGAAGAAATATGATTATTGGAAGAGTTTCGTCAATACCGGAAGGATAGACGATTACCTACATTACATTGCATGCACCAGGGAAGAGGTTACGGACGAACGGATTAAGGACAACGACAATCTCCCGCGTGGCATAGAAAGGGAAGGTGGACTTATTGCCGGTATCAACTACCGTGACGGGAATGGTTCTGTCGGCCATGCCGGTTGGTGAATATGACAAACGGTTGGTCATCTTAACGAGAGAATACGGAAAAATTTCAACATTTGCCAAAGGCGCCAGAAGACCTAACAGCGCCTTATTGGCATGTGGACAGGCTTTTGCATTCGGCGAATTCACTCTGTATGCAGGTAAATCTTCTTATAATATTATGTCTGCAGAGATAACGAATTATTTTGGCGAATTGAGAGATGATTTTGAAGGTCTCTGTTATGGATTTTATTTCTGTGAATTTGCGGATTATTTGACGAAAGAGAATAATGATGAGAAGGATATCCTAAAGCTGATGTATCAGACACTTCGTGCATTATCGAAAAAGACGATTGAGCCAGCCTTGATTCGTTCCATATTTGAATTAAAGATCATGGCTCTGAACGGTGAGTCTCCCCAGGTGTTCGGTTGTGTAAAATGTAATAAAAATTCACTTTCAGATGATTTAGCTGATCGAAGCAATTATAATACAAGGTACTATTTCAGTGCCGAGTGTGGTGGTATTTTATGTAATAACTGCAGAGGGTATGATAGGGGAGCAATCAGTATTAATACCTCGACCCTTTATACCATGCAGTACATAATATCCAAGGAGCTAGAGAAGTTATATACCTTCCGTGTCACACCGGAGGTACAAACCGAACTGAACCTCTGTATCAAACGTTATCTGGAACGTTATATTGAGCACGATTTTAAGTCACTCGAGATGCTTAAGAGTTTATAAATATTTATAAATTTCTGTTGAAATTATTAAGCTTTAAGGTTAAAATGATATGAACCCAAAACGATATGGAGGGAATGCTTTATGAAAAAGTTGTTTCTTTGTACAATCATGCTGCTATTGATTCTCGGAACAGCAGGTTGTAGAAAAGAAGATGCATTTATAACCGCTGATAGTGTAACGACGAATACAATTTTAGCAAAATCCAATGGTGTACTTCAGGTTGCTACTGTTGAGGAATTTAATAAAACTTATTATAATCTGAATGAGCTTAAGGATTTTGTCAGCAAAGAAATAAAAGCATATAATAAGCAAGCAGGAGAAGAGGAGATAAGCATTGAGGATGTTAAGCTGAATAACGGAAAGGCGGTTTTATTGCTAACCTATTCGGGTATGGATCAATATGCTAGCTTCAATGATGTTACTGCTGCTTATTTTAACGGAGGAGTTACGGAAGTACCGCTGGATTTACCGGCTACCTTAGTCAGCACGAAGAACGGTACTTTGGCAAGCACCCAGGAGATTATCGGGAACGATAAGCTGAAGATCCTGGTAATGAATGAACCGTATGAAATCATCGTGGACGGAACGATCAAATATCACTCTGAGAGTGTTACTTATGTTGATGATAACAAGGTACAGGGTGCAGCTGAGGGTATGAGTATTGTTGTATTTAAGCCTTAGTTTTGTATTTGTAATCATTATAGATGATTAAATAAGCCGGATTAACCGGATAAAGCAATATCTAATTCATGACAATAGAAAGCTCGCCAAGCGTGCTTTCAATCGTACCGAATAGAATAATTTATTATGATAATGCGAGGATAATAAGATGGAAAAAACAATGGAAAAGATTGTAGCACTGGCAAAAGCGAGAGGATTTGTATATCCGGGCTCCGAGATATATGGTGGTCTTGCAAACACCTGGGATTACGGTAATCTTGGTGTGGAATTGAAGAATAACGTGAAGAAGGCATGGTGGGCAAAGTTCATTCAGGAGAATCCCTATAATGTGGGCGTAGATTGCGCAATCCTTATGAATCCCCAGACTTGGGTGGCGTCAGGACATTTGGGCGGCTTCTCTGATCCTTTGATGGATTGTAAGGAATGCCACGAGCGTTTTCGTGCGGACAAATTAATCGAGGATTATATTATGGAGAAGGGCATCGTAATAGAAGGTGCCGTGGATGCCTGGTCTCAAGAAGAGATGAAGAAGTACATTGATGAACATAACATCTGCTGTCCTACCTGCGGAAAGCATAATTTTACGGATATCCGTCAGTTTAACCTGATGTTTAAGACCTTCCAGGGTGTTACTGAGGATGCGAAGAACGTAGTATACTTAAGACCTGAGACAGCGCAGGGTATCTTTGTTAACTTCAAGAATGTTCAGAGAACCTCTCGTAAGAAGATCCCCTTTGGTATCGGACAGATCGGTAAGTCCTTCCGTAATGAGATTACACCCGGTAACTTTACCTTCCGTACCAGAGAATTCGAGCAGATGGAATTAGAGTTCTTCTGTGAGCCGGATACGGACTTAGAGTGGTTCACCTATTGGAGACAGTTCTGTATCGATTGGCTGAAGGCACTCGGCATGAAGGAGGAGGAGATGAGAGTCAGAGATCATGACGCAGCAGAGCTTTCCTTCTATAGTAAAGCAACGACCGATATTGAGTTCCTATTCCCCTTCGGATGGGGCGAGCTATGGGGTATTGCAGACCGTACCGATTATGACCTGACACAGCATCAGAATGTATCCAAAGAAGATATGAGTTATTTCGATGATGAGAAGGCAAAAAGATATATTCCTTACGTTATTGAGCCTTCCCTCGGTGCGGACCGTGTAGCATTGGCCTTCTTATGTGCGGCATACGACGAGGAAGAGATAGCAGAAGGTGATGTACGTACCGTACTTCGTTTCCACCCGGCGCTTGCTCCGGTAAAGATTGGTGTACTTCCGTTATCTAAGAAGTTATCAGATCCGGCAGAGAAAATCTACATGGAGCTTTGCAAGACCTATAACTGTGAATTTGATGACCGAGGTAATATCGGTAAGAGATACCGCAGACAGGACGAGATCGGAACACCCTTCTGTATTACCTATGATTTCGATTCTGAGACCGATGGTGCGGTAACCGTACGTGACCGTGATACCATGGAGCAGGAAAGAGTTAAAATTGAGGATCTGAAGACATATTTTGAGAATAAATTTAAATTTTAGAAAAAAAGTCTTTTCTATTTGACGGGATCTATGTTATAATGTGCACGGTAAGCGGATTGACCGTGGGATTGAGGGTATTTATCAAGCTTGCTTGAATAAATACTTTCAATTCTACGGTCAAGCGCAGCGTGAGCGAGATTACGAAGTAATCGAGCTTAAAGCCGCTTACCGTGCACATAGCACAGCAATCGAAACATTCGGCTTTTACGATTAGAAAAGCCAAAAATGAGTTATAATTTGTATAGGTACTGTCAACCAGGCGATAAAAGTATTACGCCAACAAAACGAGTCGAGAATTCGTTTTGTTAGCGGAGTACTTTTGCGCTTGATTGATGACAATGATGTCAAAAGCATTCTGTGAAGGTAAAATTAATTTATTTTACGGTATTCACAGCTTGCTTTTGACATCATTGTCAGTAACAGAACTGTAACAAATTGTAAATATATTATTTTAGGAGGGCACTTACAAAATGACAAAATGGGTATATTTGTTCAAAGAAGGTAAGGCAGATATGAAAAACCTTCTCGGCGGTAAAGGCGCTAACTTAGCAGAAATGACTAACTTAGGTCTTCCGATTCCTCAGGGATTTACTGTAACAACAGAAGCTTGTACAGACTACTACAATAGCGGTAAGAAAATCATTGATGAGATTAAGGATCAGATTTTTGCATCCTTAAGAATTCTCGAAGAGGAGCAGGGCAAGAAATTCGGCGATACAGAGAATCCTTTATTAGTATCTGTACGTTCCGGTGCTAGAGCTTCCATGCCTGGTATGATGGACACAATCCTTAACTTAGGTTTAACCGATGCAGCTGTTGAGGGTTTTGCTAAAAAGACCGGTAATGCAAGATTTGCATATGACTCTTACAGAAGATTCATCCAGATGTTCTCTGACGTAGTTATGGAAATTCCTAAGTCCAAATTCGAAAGAGTTCTTGATGAGATCAAAGAGAAGAAGGGTGTTCATTATGACACAGATCTTACTGCTGATGACTTAAAGGAAGTTATTACTCAATTCAAGGCATTATATAAGACAGAAAAAGGCACAGATTTCCCTCAGAATCCCGCAGACCAGTTAATCGAGGCTGTAACTGCTGTATTCCGTTCCTGGGATAACCCTCGTGCTATCTACTACAGAAGAATGAACGATATCCCTGGTGATTGGGGTACTGCTGTTAACGTTCAGGCCATGGTATTCGGTAACATGGGTGATACATCAGGTACTGGTGTAGCATTCACACGTAATCCTTCCACCGGTGAAGCTAAGATTTATGGTGAGTACTTAATCAATGCTCAGGGTGAGGACGTAGTTGCTGGTATCAGAACTCCTCAACCGATCAGCAGATTAGAGCAGGATATGCCGGAAGCTTACAAGGAATTCATGAGAATTGCCACTCTTCTTGAGAACCACTACAGAGATATGCAGGACATGGAATTCACAATTGAAGATACAAAGCTTTACTTCTTACAGACACGTAACGGTAAGAGAACTGCTCCGGCAGCTCTTCAGATCGCTTGTGATTTAGTAGACGAAGGAAAGATCACTAAGGAAGAAGCAATCAAGAGAATTGAAGCGAAGTCCTTAGATCAGTTATTACATCCTACCTTTGATACAAAGGCATTAAAGGCATCTAAGCCGGTTGGAATCGCGCTTCCTGCATCTCCCGGTGCAGCAGCTGGTAAGGTATACTTCACAGCAGAAGATGCTGTTAAAGCTCATGAAAAGGGCGAAAGAGTAATCCTTGTTCGTCTTGAGACCTCTCCTGAGGATATTGAAGGTATGCATGCAGCAGAAGGTATCTTAACCGTACGTGGTGGTATGACTTCTCACGCAGCAGTAGTTGCTCGTGGTATGGGTACTGC
>JAEZKL010000022.1 GCA_023415475.1 Bacillota bacterium
ATACAGGCTCTTGGTGGAAAAGCTGAGGTGGTCTAATGCTTAAAACATTGCGAAATGCTTTTAAAGTTAAGGATATAAGAAACAGACTGATTTATACCTTTATTGCTCTTATTGTTGTAAGATTAGGAACTTTGCTTCCTGCTCCCGCAATTAGCCAAGGTGTTACAAGCCAGTTGTTTAATTCAGAAAACTTAGGCTTTTTCAATGCATTAACTGGTGGTTCCTTATCTAATATGTCAATTTTCGCACTTAGTATTACTCCGTATATTACTTCTTCTATCATTATTCAGCTTTTAACGATTGCTATTCCGAAGCTGGAAGAGATGCAAAAGGAAGGCGAAGATGGCAGAAAGAAGCTAAATGAGCTTACTCGTTATCTTACTGTAATTTTGGCTGTTGTTGAATCCGGTGCTATGGCAATCGGCTTCGGCAACTCCGGTTACTTAGATGGCGGCTTAACCTTTACTAATGTTGTAGTGATTATCGCTTCTTTAACAGCAGGTTCTGCATTCCTGATGTGGGTTGGCGAGAAAATCACTCAGAACGGTGTTGGTAACGGTATTTCTATCATATTAACCTTTAATATTATTTCTACAATGCCCGCTGACTTTATCAATTTGTTCAGGACATATATTATTGATCAGCCGGTAGTCAATGCAATTGTTGCAGCGCTGGTTATTGTAGCAGTAGTATTAGTAACCGTAATTCTTGTAATTACCTTACAGAATGGGGAAAGAAAAATCCCTGTTACCTATGCGAAAAAGGTGCAAGGAAGAAAGATGGTTGGTGGACAAACCTCTCATATTCCGTTAAAGGTTAATACCGCCGGTGTTATTCCGGTTATTTTCGCAAACTCCTTAATGACTTTCCCGATCGTAGTTGCATCCTTCTTCAATGTATATCCGGCAAGAGCATATTTCTGGCCGAAGGTACTGAAGGTTCTGAGTCAGAACAGCTGGTTTGTGACTAAGAGCTGGGGAGATTTTAAGTATACCATTGGTGTATTGATTTATATTGTCCTGACATTGTTCTTCGCGTATTTCTATACTTCTATCACCTTTAATCCGATTGAAGTATCCAATAACATGAAGAAGCAGGGCGGATTTATCCCGGGTATTCGTCCCGGCAAGCCAACTACCGAGTATTTAACCAGAGTACTTAACTACATTATATTAGTTGGAGCTGTATTCTTAACATTTGTATGTCTCATTCCAATCATTTTCTCGGGAATATTTAGTGCTAACTTTAGCTTTGGTGGTACATCCATCATCATTATCGTTGGTGTTATTATTGAGACTATTAAGCAGATTGAAGCTCAATTGCTTGTACGCCATTATAAAGGATTTTTGAATGACTAATAGAATTCCGTTGTGAAGACTGTGAACGGATTTACGAACATAGGACTTATTTTTATAGGTTGAAGGTTATCATTTCCATACGAATGAGAAGGATAACCTTCTTCCGATAGAAGATAGGTATCAGTTTTGCTAAATCCCGCATAGTATGTCGCAACGGGAATTTTTGGTACACGGATTATATCCCTCAGAAAGAACTCCAACATGAATTCCTGTGAAATTCATGTCAGACTTCTTTCAGGTATTGCATAAGATGGTGTAGAACGCCATCATGGAGGTAAAATATGAAGATAATTATGCTAGGCGCGCCTGGTGCAGGCAAGGGTACTCAAGCTAAGAAATTAGCAGCAAAATATGGTATCCCTCACATTTCTACCGGAGATATCTTCCGTGCTAACATTAAGAACGGAACGGAATTGGGCAGGAAGGCTAAGGTGTTCATGGATCAAGGCTTATTAGTACCGGACGAATTGGTTGTAGATCTGATTATGGACCGTTTCGCCGAGCCTGATTGTGAAAACGGCTATGTACTTGACGGTTTTCCCAGAACGATACCTCAGGCTAAAGCACTGGATGAGGCTTTAGCAAAGAACAACGATGCGATAGAATACGCGATTGATGTTGATGTTCCGGATGAGGCAATTGTAAAGCGTATGTCAGGCAGAAGAGCTTGCGTAAACTGTGGAGCTACCTATCATCTTGAAACCATTCCTCCGAAGAAGGAAGGTATCTGTGATATTTGTGAAGCAGAATTGATCCTTCGTGATGACGACAAGCCGGAGACTGTTCTTAAGCGTCTGAATGTATATCATGAGCAGACACAGCCTCTCATCGAGTATTATGCTGATAAGAGTGTATTAAGAACTGTAGATGGAACTCAGGATCCTGAAGCAGCCTTTCATGATATCATTAAAATTGTAGAAGGCAAATAGATTGAAAAATCATAGATTTTTCAATTGGCATACAATAGAAAGCACGCTTCGTGACCTTTCTATTGTCAAGAATACATGATTCATAAAAAGTTTGCGAAGCTAACTTTTTTGAATAGTGTATATAGATGTTTTATAATGAAAGGAAGCGATTGCGTGTCAATTAGTATTAAGTCTGAGAAAGAAATAGAGCTGATGCGGGAAGCCGGTAGGATTCTTGCAAATGTGCTGGAAGAGCTGGTTGCTATGGTTCGTCCGGGTATCTCAACTCTTGACATTGATAAGAAGTGTGCAGAGATAATTAGGGGATACCAATGTATTCCTTCCTTTCTTAATTACAACGGATATCCTGCCTCCGTCTGTACATCGGTGAATGGCGAGGTTGTGCATGGTATTCCGAATAAAAATCGAATTCTTCGTGAAGGCGATATCGTAAGTCTTGATTGCGGCGTTATCTATCAGGGATTTCATTCCGATGCGGCAAGAACGGTTGCGGTCGGTGAGATTTCAACGGAAGCGAGAAAGCTGATTGAGGTAACGGAGCAGAGCTTTTACGAAGGGATAAAGTATGCGAGAGAAGGTCATCATTTACATGAGATTTCTGAAGCCATACAAACATTCGTCGAAGCTTACGGCTATTCGATAGTCAGGGATTTGGTAGGTCATGGAATTGGTAGAAATCTTCATGAGGAACCGCAGATACCAAATTTTAAGCAAAAGCGCAGAGGACCAAAGCTTGAAGCGGGTATGACACTTGCGATTGAGCCGATGGTGAATGCAGGGCGGTATGATGTCTACTGGGAAGATGACGACTGGACGGTAGTGACAGCGGATGGATCGCTTTCCGCACATTATGAGAACACAGTGTTAATTACAAACGGTGATCCGGAACTATTAACGCTTAAGAAGTAATTTTGAAGTCCTTGGAATAATGCTTTACCGAATTGTTCCGGAAAGGTTATTTTCAATAATGAATGAGTTTACAATCGGGAGTTTTGTGGTCGCAACAGCCGGGCACGACTCCGGAAAGTGCTATGTAATATTTGAGATGGATCGGGAATATGTTTATTTAGTGGACGGCAGGATTAGAACTCTGGAACGGCCTAAGAAGAAAAAAAAGATCCATATCCGAAAGCTTTCAGAGATTGATCAGTGCTTAGCTGCAAAAGTAAAAAATAAAACAGTGAAGAACGAAGAGATTAAGAGAGCAATCAAATTGTTAAGTAAGGAGGTTGAGTAATGTCTAAGACGGATGTTGTTGAAATTGAAGGAACAGTAATTGAGAAATTACCAAATGCAATGTTTCAGGTTGAACTTGAGAATGGACACAGAGTACTTGCGCATATCAGTGGTAAGCTTCGTATGAATTTTATTAAGATCGTACCCGGTGATAAAGTAACACTGGAACTGTCTCCCTATGATCTGTCCAAAGGTAGAATTATCTGGCGTGACAAATAAAGCAATCTAATTACAAACAGAACGTCGTAATATACAACTATTTTGGATAATAATTCCACGTATCATTAGGAATTGTAGGTTATCAGTATTAAAATGCATCTGAAAAGCAGATGATTTTAGTAAATAAAAAATGCTTGCTATTATTTGACTGCGGTGATATAATAGTAAACGGACTTTTTTGAAAGGGGTGAATTACTGTGAAAGTAAGGTCATCAGTAAAACCGATTTGCGAAAAATGCAAAATCATTAAAAGAAAGGGTTCCATCAGAGTTATTTGTGTGAATCCGAAACACAAACAAAGACAAGGCTAATATACAATAGTTCGAGTACCTCAAAAGACTCGTTATTGTTTTATATAATCTAGTTCTTGCTTTTTGT
>JAEZKL010000028.1 GCA_023415475.1 Bacillota bacterium
TTTCATGGCTGATGCTTTGGTAGACACAAGCATCCATATGTAATTTCGGATTCAGAACAGCGAAGAAGAATGTATGCAATTGAACAACGTGAGAAAGTCATCCCGTTGTTCACCTGCATACATTCCAGCTTCGCTGTTCTGCATTACGAAATACATACATGGGTACTTATATCTACCCGGCATCAGCCTCTTTTGTCTACGGATGATATTTAACCCTTCCTGTTTCATTGATAGATGGTGAAGAAAGCTGATTCTGGGACGAAAAGATAAGTTAATTTTTTAATCTTTCCTTAACTTGACTTTATTGAGTTGCAATATTATCATGAGTATTAGGTAATTATTACAAATGTTGGCAGAGCTGGAAGAACTGCTTCATACTGTAATAATCAACGAGTATGAAATGTAGAAAGGGAAGGAAAAAACGATGAAGAAAAGACTATTATCACTTCTGCTGGTTCTGATGCTGGTTATCACAATGATACCGAATTCACCGGCACTCGCAGCAGAATCTAAGGCACAGAATAATGAGGAGCTGCAGAGTATGGCAGCCGGTCAGACCTACAGTGATTGGGCGTTTAGTGATCTGGTTGTAGCAGAGACCTATGGACTATTTCCGAATACCTGGTTCACAAAGGATATGACAGTACCTATTTCAAGAGGAAAACTGTTAGTTCTGAATGCCGGTCTAAGATATAAGATGTTAAATACGGAATGTGTAAAGTCAGTAGATGAGAGCTGGTATAAGCTGCCTGAAAAGCTTACCGTAGAAGAGGTTATCAAGTTTTTATATCATACAGTGACTTCTTATACCTTTACAAAGGACCTTAATCTTGGAAGCACCAAGGCGGTTACCTTTATGAAAGAAAACAGTATCTATACCGGTAAGAACGGTGAATTGGCACTGAAGGATGTCTGTACGATAGAACAGGCAAGTGTACTTGCTACCCGACTTGTTACCTGTATCTATAATAAGCTGGATGCATCCAGTAAGGGCTTTTTATGGGAGGCTGAAGCAAATGGTAATACAGTATATATGCTTGGCTCCATCCATATGGCATCCACCGATATCTATCCGTTAAGTGATAAGATATTAGCTGCATATAACAGTTCTGAGGCCTTGGCAGTAGAAGTAAATTTGTATGACCAGGCAGGTGCTCTGGCGCTGGTGAACAGTGCCTTCTATACCGACGGAACTACCTTAAAGGATCATGTATCCAAAGAAACCTATGATAAGGTAATTGCGCTGACAACGAAGTATGGGGTTCCGGAAGCTCAGGCTGCATTGATGAAGCCCTGGTATATCTATATCTCCTTCACTTCCATATCAATGACAGAATCCGGAACCACAGAAGAGGCTTCTGCAAGTGCAAATCTTGGCATCGATATGAACTTCTTAACCAATGCAATTCTTAACGGCAAACAGGTGCTTGAGGTTGAAGGCTATGCTGTTCAGGGCAAAATGCTGGAGAGCTTCTCTAATGAGCTTGCTGAGTATCTGGTAGATGAGACTGTTGACGCGGTAAACGATTCTCTCGAAGGAAAGGATAATACGAATCCGGAAGGACTGGATTCCATGTTATCATTATGGCGTGCCGGTGATGCTGAAAATTTCAAGCAATTCAATTCCTTTGAATATCAGAATAAGGATATGCTGGAGGATGGTACCACTGATGAGGAGATGAAGCTCTTAAAAGAGTTCTATGACAAGCTCTTCATTCAGAGAAATATAACCATGGCAGAATATATTGAAAAGCTCTTGAAAACTGAGAGTGGGCATACTTATTTTGTTATTGTGGGCAGTGGCCATTACTTAGGAGATTCCGACATTATTGAAATCCTTACTAAAAAAGGTTATTCAATCAACCAGATCAAATAAGATTTCGTTATGCTGCAAATAGTAAAAATCCATTGTGATTAATCATTTAAATAATAATTATAATAACTGCGAAATAGTATATTTACGGAGGTTTTGAGTATTTTATTAATGACTTCGTTTATGGTACATTTCGCAGTTTTCAGCTTTAAGCTTTTTGCATTATTCTACCAATTCATCTTGTTGTAAATGGCATGAAAATATGCTAAAATCAAGTAAATAGTGGAAATAAAAAATTTTAAATGGAAGTATAGTAAGTTAGTTTGTAAAGCGGTATCACTTAATACGGAAATATGTTAGTCTGATTAACAATAGTGGGAATTAGGTTTGTATATGGTGCTGGCTGTATGGATAAATTACTTTATGGATAGGAAGGGACCTATATGACGAAAATTAATCAGTTATCCAACAAGATTACAGTAGTAACAGAGGTATTACCATATTTACAAAGTGCATCCTTCGGTATTTGGGTTAAAGCAGGCTCCTCCGATGAAGATGATAGTAACAACGGTATTGCTCATATTATAGAACATATGTTATTTAAAGGAACAAAGAACCGAAGTGCAAAGCAAATCGCAGATGAGATGGCACGTATCGGCGGCAATATGAATGCATTTACCAGTAAGGAATGCACTTCCTATTACGCGACAACCTTAAGCGAGCATCTGCCGATTGCGATTGATATCATCTCGGATATGCTCACGAATTCACTCATTGAGGAAAAGGCATTAAGGAAAGAAAAAGGTGTTATCCTTGAAGAAATTGATATGTATGATGACTCCCCGGAGGATCTGGTGCACGAGATGCTACAACAGAGAATATGGAAGGACCATCCCCTTGGGTATATGATTTCCGGAACGAAGAAGATTGTACGCAGTGTTACGAGAGAACAGATATTGGATTTTATGGATACTTATTATGTCGGTGAGAATATGATAATATCGGTAGCCGGTCATTTTGATGAAGCAAGCTTGATCGAACTACTGGAAGAGAAATTCGGTGGTATTACGGCAGAGAATCAAAGGTTAAGTGCGAAGCAAAATAAACCGGAATACAACCGTGTACGGTGTAAACGGCATAAGGATATTGAGCAGATCCATTGTAATATCGCATTTGACTGTATTTCCTATCTGTCAGAGGAGAGGTATGTGCTGTCGGTTCTCAATTCTATTCTGGGGGGAAGTGTAAACTCAAGGTTGTTCCAGAAAATTAGGGAGAATAGCGGTCTAACCTATTCCATCTATTCCTATGGAAGCTCATATCGGGAGACAGGCTTGTTCCATATCTATGCAGCCATGAATCCCTCCCAGGCCCCCATAGTGGTTAAGAAGATTTATCAAATTATTGCTGATATTAAGAAAAAGGGTGTAACAGCCGAAGAGCTGTCTATGACAAAGGAACAGATTAAGACAGAGCTGATTTTAGGGAATGAAAGTGCGAAGAGCAGGATGAATTCCAACGGGAAAGCGTTGCTTAATCGGGGACGCCTGTTACCGATGGAAGAATTAATAGAAGGAATAGAGAAAGTAAGTCTGACCGGCATTGTTGATTTTGAGAACCGTTATTTTAATATGGCATCCGCTTCAGTCTCCTTGGTGGGAAATCTAAAGGATGTAGACATGAAGTTATTGGAATATTAAGAGTAAGCTAACAATCAAATTATGGGAGGTAGTAGAATGAGATATGAAATCGTAGGTGAGCCGTTACCCGTGGTTACCTGTTATGTGAATGCGGGGGAGACTCTGATTACGGAACGTGGCTCTATGAGTTGGATGAGTCCCAATATGAAGATGGAGACTTCTACCAACGGAGGAATTGGAAAGGCACTGGGAAGGATGTTCTCCGGTGATTCCCTGTTTCAGAACCGATATACAGCAATGAGCGGAGAAGGTATGATAGCCTTTGCTTCCAGCTTCCCCGGTTCTATACGAGCTCTGGAAATTAGCCCGGGTAATAATATGATCGTCCAGAAATCTGCCTTTTTGGCATCCGAGGCAAGCGTAGAGCTATCGCTGCACTTTCAGAAAAAGCTTGGTGCGGGTCTATTCGGTGGAGAGGGCTTCATCATGCAGAGACTGTCCGGACATGGAATCGCATTCATAGAGATTGACGGTTATGCGATGGAGTATACTCTGCAGCCCGGTCAGCAGATGGTTATTGATACCGGTTATCTGGCAGCAATGTCAGAGAGCTGTACGATGGAGATTCATACCGTTCCGGGTGTTAAGAATATGCTTCTTGGCGGAGAAGGTATCTTTAATACTGTGGTCACCGGACCGGGTAAGATTATTCTTCAGACTATGCCGGTATCCAATGTAGCGAATACCTTGAGACCGTTCCTGCCATCCGCTAAGTAGTGAAGCAAACCTGAAGCTTATGTATGGGGGTGTCGTACTAAATTGTACGACGCCCTTTTTATAAAACAAGTCGTGTTAGAGACAAATCTGAAGATAAATAATGGAGGATCGCTATGCCAGTAAGTGTAACAAAAAGTGTTGTATCAGAAGATATTATAAACAAGATGGCACAAAAAGCATTTGGGGAAAATGCGAAAAGCATTGTGGAACTGAAAGAAGGCTTCTTCAATGTTGCTTATAAGGTATCAATAAACGATCAATCAATTATATTAAAAATCGCGCCACCGAAATATACAGATATTATGACACATGAAAAGAATATTATGTTTAGTGAGGTTGATGCTATGAACATGGTGTCAAAGGTAACAAGTGTTCCTGTTCCTAAAATATTATGTTATGATGATAGCTGTACCATTATTGACAGGCAATATTTTTTCATGGAAATGTTAGAAGGAAAAAGTTTTTCAAGCTCTAAAGTAGAAATGACCGAAGAACAGCAGAACAGCATTAATTTTGATATCGGCAAATATACAAAAATGCTTAATCAGATTGAAGGCGATCAGTTTGGATATTACTGTCAAGATGAAAAACAAGGAAATAATTGGTATGAGGTATTTAAGAGTATGATTTTAGATACCTATTTTGACGCTGAACGTAAAAATATTATAATTCCTATTGAAAAAGAAAGCATTGTTATTATGCTTGAAAAGGATAAAAGCTATTTTGAAGCTGTTAAAACTCCTAAATTTGTTCATTGGGATATTTGGCCAGGTAATGTGTTTATTGACAATGGTAATATCACGGGAATTATAGATTTTGAGAGATGTATGTGGGCTGACGTGCTAATGGAGATTGGATTTAGGACATGCTGGTATGAAAAAGCCTTTTTTGACGGATATGGAATAGAGAAATTGACAGAAGCAGAAGAAAGAAGAGCAAAATGGTATGACGTATATTTGTTCTTGATTTCGATTTTGGAATGTGATTATAGACAATATGACAACAGAGGAGCATATGAGTGGGGTTGTGATATGTTGCTTAAATGGCTCAAGTAAATTCCGATACCCTCATCAGATAAATTCATATGAGGGTATCACAGGAAACCTCAAGGACTTATAGTTGTGCTAATAGATGCTGAAAACAGCTAATAATTACCCTGTCGTAAGAGAATGAAGCACTTTAAGGCTTAATACTTTATTATTCATGAATCAAAATAGTATAGGAGGCTTCAAAGACCTCTCCCGGGTTTAAGCGATTGCTATATTCCCGATCCTCCAGGCTCCCGTTGAAATCAGCAGCATCGCAGCGGCCATACCAGGGCTCGATACAGACAAAAGGGGCATTCATCTTCGCGGGTGACCATAAACCAAAGAGTGGAGCATCAAAGCTGACGGTCAGATAGGGCTTCTTATTGCTGTCGGCTAAGGAAATTCGATGGAATTGGTTTTCTTCTATTATTAATGCATCACGGTCAAAAAGATGGGTATCGATTGGCAAGAAGCCATTCTCAGTAGTTAAGGTATACTGCTCAGAGAAGGGCTTTTTTACTGCCAGTCCATTCTCGTCAACAAGAAGATAATGAATCGGTTGATCCGAATCAAATAAGATATAATAGTCCGATTGCCTTTCACCCGTTTTCAGCGGGCAAAGGAAAGCCGGGTGTCCACCGATTGAGAAATGCATTTCGTCATTACCGCTATTTACTACCTTCCAGATGGCTGTAACCTGGTTTTCTTCCAAGCGGTAGCCTAATTCCAGATGAAAGTCAAAGGGATACACCTTCTTAGTCTCTTCTGTAGCATCTAATGAAAACCAAAGCTCGTTGGTCGTTTGGTTTGTCAAATTGAATTTCATATCCCTGGCAAAGCCATGCTGAGGCAAGGAATAAGTCTGTCCCTGATAGGTATAGGTTTTGTTTTTAAGAGATCCTACCACCGGGAAGAGAATAGGGGCATGACGCTTCCAGTAAGCCGGATCGGCACTCCACAAATACTCCGTCTTGGTGGGGGTATGGAAAATCGAGGTGAGCTCGGCTCCGTTTTCTTCAACTTCAATTTTTATGATATTATTCTGCAGTGTTATAACTGACATATAAAATCCTCCTTTGGAAGGTATATTTTGCACAGCCCCATTTTATCATAGGAGGCATAGCTTTGCCATAGCTAATTCATGAACGATATAATCGTTCCAGTCTGTTGATGAGTATTATAAGGACTTGGGTACCTGTTTGCTTTGCTGACTTTTCAACTTTTCCAAAAAGAATAGGTTGTATTTGACTTGACAATCGAAATAGGAATGATATAATAAACGTTAGTTAATAGATTTTAATAGATTTAAATAGCAAAACGTTGACGAGAAGAGTACTGTGCAGAATAATCCAGCGAGAGATATGATTGGTGTGATTATCTTATTATGAAGCATAGGAAGACCAGCTCTGAGTGACCCCAATCCGGTCCGGTGATTCCGTTATCATTGAATGAAGTGGGTGCTATACACCAATAAGGGTGGAACCGCGACGTATCTTTACGCTCGTCCCTTTCGATAGGCATAATTGCAATCGGAAGTGAGGCGTTTTTTTTATATTTAAAACTTCGGATGTCATATCCGGAGTGGATATAAACCTATACAAGATTGCGAACCAATTAGGAGTAATGGAGGAGATTATTATGAAGATAACATTAAAAGACGGCTCTTTTAAAGAGTACGACAAGTCGATGAGCGTGTATGAAATCGCAGCAGATATCAGCGAGGGTTTGGCGAGAATGGCCTGTGCCGGAGAATTAGACGGTAAGGTGGTGGATCTTCGAACAACCGTGGATCGGGATTGCGGCTTAAATATATTGACCTTTAACGATGATGCCGGCAAGGCAGCCTATCGCCATACCACCTCTCATGTATTGGCTCAAGCGGTTAAGAGATTATATCCGGAGGCAAAGCTAGCAATAGGACCTTCTATTGATACCGGTTTCTATTATGATTTTGATATCCCATCCTTTGATCGTGCAGCGCTTGATGCGTTGGAAGCAGAGATGAAGAAAATTATTAAGGAGGGTGCGGATCTGGTTCGCTTCACCCTTCCCCGTGCAGAAGCAATTGCATTAATGCAGTCCAAAAATGAGCCCTATAAGGTTGAATTAATTGAGGACCTCCCGGAGGATGCAGAGCTTTCCTTCTATCAGCAGGGTGATTTTGTAGACCTTTGTGCCGGACCTCATTTAATGAGTACGAAGAATATCAAGGCATTTAAACTGATTTCCTCCTCCGGTGCTTACTGGAGAGGCTCTGAGAAGAACAAGATGCTGACCAGAGTATATGGAACTGCATATACAAAGAATGCTGAGTTAGAGGAATATCTTGTTTACCTAGAGGATATTAAGAAGCGCGACCATAACAAGTTAGGCCGTGAGATGGAATTATTTACTACTGTTGATGTAATCGGTCAGGGACTTCCGTTATTGATGCCCAAGGGAACTAAAATACTTCAGACTCTTCAAAGATGGATTGAGGATGAGGAGGAGCGCCGTGGTTATGTAAGAACCAAGACTCCTTTGATGGCAAAGAGCGATTTATACAAGATTTCCGGTCACTGGGATCATTACAAGGAAGGCATGTTCGTGCTTGGCGACGAGAAGGTGGATAAGGAAGTATTCGCACTTCGTCCGATGACATGTCCTTTCCAGTATTATGTATATAAGAACAGCCAGAAATCCTACCGTGATCTGCCTCTTCGATACGGTGAGACTTCCACCTTGTTCCGTAATGAGGATTCCGGTGAAATGCACGGTTTGACCCGTGTACGTCAGTTCACGATCTCCGAGGGACACTTAATCGTTCGACCTGATCAGATGGATGAGGAGTTTAAGGGTTGTATTGACCTTGCCAGATACTGCTTAAGAACCTTAGGTGTTGAGAATGATGTTACCTATCGTCTCTCCAAATGGGATCCGAACAATAAGGAGAAATACATCGGAACAGCAGAGGTATGGGAAGAGACTCAGGGTAGAATCCGTCAGGTATTAACAGAGCTTGAAATTCCATTTTACGAGGAGGAAGGCGAAGCTGCCTTCTATGGCCCTAAGGTGGATATTCAGGCAAAGAACGTATATGGCAAGATGGACACCATGATCACCATACAGTGGGATGCGATGATTGCGGAGCAGTTCGATATGTATTATGTGGATCAGAATGGTGACAAGGTTCGTCCTTATATCATTCACAGAACCAGTATGGGCTGCTATGAGAGAACACTTGCATGGTTAATTGAGAAATATGCCGGTTTATTCCCGACCTGGTTATGTCCTGAGCAGGTAAGAATTTTGCCTATCTCTGAGAAATATCATGATTATGCAGCAAAGGTGAAGGAAGAACTTCAGAAGAATAACGTGCTTGTAACGGTAGATGAGAGAGCAGAGAAGATAGGATATAAGATCAGAGAAGCTAGACTGGACCGTATTCCTTATATGCTGGTAGTTGGACAGAAGGAAGAGGAAGAAGGCGTCGTATCCGTAAGAAGCCGTTTCCTTGGAGACGAAGGCCAGAAGCCTCTTGCCACCTTTGTAGATGATATCTGCAAGGAGATCAGAACCAGAGAAATCAGAAAGATTGAAGTAACTGAGAATAATAAAGAATAATAGATAAAAAAGAAAGTCCGGTTATTCAATTTCATTAAGTTAAGATATCATCACTATAAAATTTATACAGAGTAGAGTACAGAATATGTACTCTACTCTTTTTTTATAAAAAATACTTGACAGATCTTCATCAGCATTTATCCAGCAGAGAAACATGCTGCTGACATTTGCATTTGAATTTCTTGTTTGTATGAATATGATATTGACAGAAATGTGACTCTTTTATTTACTTATTTGATCTAGTCATTTACGATGCAATTTACATATTTTGTATAATTTACTTGTTTTTACTATAGTAATTTGTTATACTGTCATTATTATCAAATAATTGGCTTAAACAATGCTTAGGATTTATATAATTCAATAATTTGACATTGGATAAAAACATCAAAGGCTTCATGGAGATATGGGTGGAATTATGCCTAGTATAGTCGGAGAGGTGATTTTGTGACATATAAAAAAAAGAACTTTATAAAAATTAAGAAGTTATTTTGTATATTTTGTTGCATTCTTATTCCATCTTCACTTTTGCTTGGAGGTTGTAGTCATATGCCATTAAAAACGAGAAAAGAATATAAGAAAACAATTGATTCTATAGCATACGATACAAATTCAAAGGAAGAATGCCTTGTATATATTCAGGAGAGTCAAGTCTTTGAGCCTTATATTGTAATTTCATCAAATTATGACGGAAACGTGCTGCTATTAAGAAAATACTTATTAGCCGATACAATGCCATTCAATGAGAATGATAAGCATATGTGGGCAAGCTATGAATACGGCGGATACTACGAAGACAGCAGCATTGATAAATATTTGAATGCAGAATTTTTCGATACATTAGAGCAATCAGTGAAAGATTCTATCGTGAGCAGCAATATAGTAATCACAGATAAGAGTAGTTTAGGGGTTACTGGTGATGCAACAACGACGATTTCGCGCAAAGTTTTCCTTTTATCGCTTAAGGAATTGAACGGTCCAGAATCCAGAGCAAGCGTTTCTGAGGGAAATACTTTAAAATATTTTGAAGACGATTATTCCCGACGAGTCGCAAATTTACCGAATGGTGAGAAATGTGCCTACTGGACACGTACGCCTGAAACGTGGGACACTTATAACGTATTCACGATTGGTAATAACGCAATAGGTTCAGGAGGAGCAGATATTGACAGCGGGATTCGGCCGGCTTTTTGTATGGAAAAAACCACTGCACTCATACAAAGTACAGATATCGTAAGCGGACAAACAGTATACGTAATTGAATAAATTAGTGCACTTCTCGAATTGAAGGTATCACCGTAGGTGTTATCAATAAAAATGGAGGAAAACAATTAAACTTGATGATGGATCTACAAAGACAGTAGATATATCTTTAAGAGCAAAATAATCTGTCAAAACCAAGGTGAACTAATATGTTAATTCACCTTGGTTTTACTTTTATGACTTAAAAATAACAAAAGAGATGTGAGCTTTATAACTTTATACAAACATGTATTAATAATCAATGAAACCTATCGGTACAAGGGTCCATAAGCCTGACAAGCTCGGTAGTCCTGTCCTTCCTTATCCATACCGAAGGCATTCCAGGAGGCAGGGCGGAAGATCTGTTCCTCGGGAACATTATGCATACTTACGGGAATTCGCAGCATGGAGCAGAGAGTGATCAAGTCGGCTCCGACATGACCATAGGAGATTGCTCCGTGATTCGCACCCCAGTGATTCATAACATCATAGGCTGACTTAAAGGCTCCCTGTCCTGTTGTTCGTGGAGAAAACCAGGTACAAGGCCAGGTGTAGTCGGTACGTTTCCATAAAGTATCGGTAACCTGCTCCGGAAGCTCGATCGTCCAGCCTTCTGCAATTTGCAGGCAGGGACCGAGTCCTTTCACCAGATTAAGGCGGATCATTGTCACCGGCATCTCAGCCTTCGTGATAAAGCGGGAAGAGTAGCCACCACCTCGAAAATACCCGTTGTCGGCAGGATTCCAGGTGGTTGCATTCAGGATTGCCTCCTGATCCTGTTCGGTGATTTCCCACCATCTCTTCATCATTCCATGACCGTTCTCATCCTTCGCCTCTGCGCAGGCATCCAGACAGGCAGCTCCGGAATTAATAAGATGGATAAAGCCATTGGAGTCCTTTGCCTTACCCTCAATATCATATCCGGTCGCTGACTTAACTGCTTCCGGACTCCAATACGTTCTAACATCTGCAAATATCTGGGCACGGTTTGTCAGAAGCTTCATAAATAGCATTCCGATGCCGTTCAGGACATCGTTCTCGGTTGCCAGAATATAAGGTTCTCTTGCACCCTCCCAGTCAAAGGATGTATTCAATAAGGCTTCGGCAAAATCACAATTGGGATAGAAGTCCGTCCATTGTCTTTGACCTTGGAAGCCAGCAGCAATGGCATTGTGTCCGACGGCTTCCTCCCTGCAGTCTGCCGAAAGATTTGGATTGCCGTTCATGAGATCCTTAATGATCACCATCATCTTAACCACGAATTCCCAGTCGGTATCCTTTTCTTCTCTTGATTTCTGAAGCTCGATAGGATTCTTGTCAAAGCCTTCGATGCATTTAGCACGAGTCCAGGCAAGTGCCCTTTGATATTCGGCTTCGTCGTAGATACCCTCAGCCATTCTTCTGATGATCTCTACCTCATCCACAGATTCCACCCTCATACCGAGATATTCCTCGATGAAAGCCGGATCAATGATAGATCCGCCAATGCCCATACAGATCGATCCGATCTGGAGATAAGATTTACCACGCATGGTTGCTGCGGCAACAGCGGCTCTTCCAAAGCGAAGCAGCTTCTCCTTCACATCCTCTGGAATAGAGGTATCCGTAGCACTCTGTACATCGTGTCCGTAGATACCGAAGGCGGGAAGCCCCTTCTGTGCATGGGTTGCAAGTACGGAAGCAAGATATACTGCTCCGGGTCGTTCAGTACCGTTAAAACCCCATACCCCTTTGATGGTCATAGGATCCATGTCCATGGTTTCTGCACCATAACACCAGCAAGGGGTAACGGTTAAGGTGATATCGACACCTGATTTTTTGAACTTGGCTGCACAGGCAGCGCTTTCTGCAACACGACCGATGGTGGTGTCAGCAATGACTACCTGGACCGGCTCTCCGTTGGAATAGCGGAGGTTTTCCGATAATAGCTTTGCGGCAGCCTTGGCCATATCCATTGTCTGTCCCTCTAAAGACTCTCTAACCTGTAATACACCTCTGCGTCCATCAATGGTCGGACGAATTCCGATGACAGGATAATCCCCGATCAATCTGCTCTTTTCCATAGTTTTACCTCCCATATGAAATACTAGTCTATTGTTTTCATTATAATATTGTTATCATAGTTTTTCCTGTGTTATAATTACATAAAATATAAAAATATTCACTTTTGGGAGATAAGATGAAATACCTGGACTATAAGGAGCAAAGACAGCAGGGGACGCTTGAATTTCCATTGGCATTCTATCATATGAAGCCCGGTGACCTCCGATATCAAATGACCTATCACTGGCATCCGGAATGTGAAATTATTCTGATTCTGGAGGGTAGCTTCCGTCTGACCCTGGACGGTCAGATATATCAGGCACAGCAGGGAAATATCTTTTTTGTTCCGGCCGGTGTGCTGCATGGAGGTATACCGGAAAACTGCATTTATGAATGTATTGTATTTGATCTAAAGCTGTTGATCGGAGGTAATCAGATCAGTAATAAATGGCTGAAGCGCATCATGAAGGAGGAGATACTCCTTCCCTTGATTCTTTCAGATATTGACATAAGAATTGATCGAACTATCACCGCTCTTTTTGATTGGGGCAAGAAGCAGGAGAGGGGTTATGAATTTATGCTTCAAGGGTGCTTATATCAGTTGATGGGAATAGTCTATGAGCTTGGATGTTATTCTGAGCAAAATGATATTCGAAAAGATACCGGTAGGTATATTGACCGGTTGAAAGACGTTATCATCTATATCGAGAATAATTACACCGAAGCAATTACTTTGGATAGTATGGCGAAGACAGCTGATCTGAACCCGAGATATTTCTGTCGGTTTTTCAAAAAACTAACCAATCGGTCACCGATTGAGTATCTGAATTATTATCGAATTGAATGCGCCTGCAGTCAGCTGAAGGAGAGGGAGCTTACTATTACCGAGATTGCACATAATTGCGGCTTTAATGACTCCAGCTACTTTATAAAGGTATTTCATAATATCAAAGGGATAACACCCAGACAATATCGGGCACTGGATGGGCTGGTGTAAATGTAGGAATCAAGTAGCATACAGTTGACAAATATAATTTGAGGTTATATGATTGCTTATAATATAAATTGAATAATAATACATATTAGGTTGGAAAGGGCGGATGTTATGAATAATTATCATATTGAGACTAAATGCATTCAGGAAGGCTATCAGCCAAAGAACGGAGAACCCAGAGTATTACCGATTTATCAGAGCACTACCTTCAAATATGATTCCAGCGAACATGTCGGAAAGCTTTTTGATCTTACGGAGGAGGGTTTTTTTTATACCAGACTTGCTAACCCGACTGTGGATTGTGTTGAGAAAAAAATCACTTCCCTGGAAGGCGGTATCGGAGCGATGTGTACCTCCTCAGGCCAGGCAGCTAGTCTGATTGCTGTGCTGAATATATGCAGCAGCGGCGATCACATGATTTCAACCAGTACAATTTACGGTGGAACCACGAATCTCTTTGCTGTAACCTTAAAGAGAATGGGAATTGAGGTTACCTTTGTCGATCCGGAGGCTTCCTATGAGGAGCTTCAGAAGGAGATCAGAGAGAACACAAAGCTGGTATTCGCGGAAACGATTGCAAATCCCGCATTAATCATAACTGATATTGAAAAGCTTGCAGCCTTTGCCCATAAGAATGGCATTCCCCTATTTATTGATAATACCTTTGCCACTCCGATCAATTGCAGACCATTTGAATTTGGTGCCGACATAGTGGTGCATTCCACTTCCAAATATATGGATGGACATGCGGTCGCTCTGGGCGGTGTCATTGTAGACAGCGGTAACTTTAACTGGGATAACGGTAAATTCCCAGGGTTATCCACTCCCGATGCTTCCTATCATGGGATGGTTTACACCAGAGACTGCGGCAGAGCCGCTTTCATCACCAAGGCGAGAGTTCAGCTGATGAGAGATCTTGGCGCTGCTCCGGCTCCCAATAATGCTTTTTTATTAAATCTTGGATTGGAAACCTTGCATTTAAGAATGGAGCGTCACTGCAGCAATGCACAGAAGGTTGCTGAGTACCTTGAGAAAAATGCTAAAATCGCCTGGGTGAATTATCCGGGTTTAAAGAGTAATAAATATCATGAGCTGGCAATGAAGTATCTTCCCCAGGGCTCCTGTGGAGTTATCTCCTATGGTATTAAAGGAGGAAGGGAGGCTGCCGTGAAATTTATGGATAGCTTGAAGCTGGCTGCCATTGTGGTGCATGTAGCAGATACTAGAACAGGAGTATTGCATCCCGCCAGTACCACCCATCGTCAGCTTTCAGATCAGCAGCTGATTGATGCCGGCATAACACCGGATCTAATTCGTATGTCCATCGGTATTGAGAACGTAGAAGATATTATAGCTGATATCGATCAGGCACTGGATCAGGTTAACTAAAGAGTATTACATTCAAGAGGCTGTTTCAAACATATGCATTAGCATAAGGCAAGGATAACAACATCCCATACCTTTGTAACAATACATGTTTTGAAACAGCTTCGTTTTTGTTTTAATATTTTAAGTAATAATGCTTTTTTATGGACACAATACTTAACTTGTTTTATAATTAGAAATAGATTGATTAATCAAATTTTTACCATCGATAAATTTCTTAGGAGAACAAATGAGAAGCATTAAGACTAAGGGAATGATATTTTCACTGGCAATGATATTAATTGTAACCTCAACCATAAGTATCAGCGGCTACTTTCGATTTAGGGATATATTAGTGCGTGAGGTTAACAATGCAGTTGAGCGAGTGGCAACCGAATCGGCATCCAACCTATCGAATTATATCCATCAGTTTGTGCTACCTTTAAATAAACTTGCTATTGATGAAAGAATAGCAAGCATGAATTGGGAGGTGCAGCGTCAAATAATTCAGAGTCAGATCAATACCTTCTATTTGAATATTGCTGTAGTAGATATGTCAGGGACTGCTCATTATCTTGATGGATCCAATTTGATGCTTGGCGACAGAGATTATGTTAAAAAGGCATTATCGGGGGAACTGGCCTTCTCTGAGGTTAT
This sequence comes from Bacillota bacterium, assembly GCA_023415475.1. Classification (GTDB taxonomy): domain Bacteria; phylum Bacillota; class Clostridia; order Lachnospirales; family Lachnospiraceae; genus Mobilitalea. The sequence continues at coordinate 15,163 of JAEZKL010000028.1, forward strand.
TATCAGCAGGAAGACAAATCAACCGGTAATCATGGTAGCGACACCGATTCTTCAAAAGGGTGAAATTAAGGGAGCCCTGATTGCCAGACTGGACGTGGACTTTTTATCGGATTATGCTTTGTCCCGTGGGTATGGAGTAAATGGGAAAGCATACATAATAAGTGAAGGAGGCTCCTTCATTTCACGTCCATACAGCGATAAGACCGAAGGGGAATATAATCTCTTTCAATTAACCGCAAAGGACGAGAAATACAGCTCCTTGGCAGAATTCGTAAGCTTGACTGACAGCATTATGGCCGGACATGGTAAATATACCTTCGAGGGCAATGAAATATTGATGGGCTATGCTTCTGTCGATAATACCGATTGGAAGATATACATTGGAACATACGAGGAAGAGGCTTTAAAAAGTCTGAACGGTCTCAAAAAATTATTTCTCGTAATAATTGGTGTAACCTTACTCATCAGTACCCTGGTGGCATATTTCTTTGTCAGTCGGTTCTCAAAGCCCATCACGGAATTGGAACAGCTGTTTTCCATCGGTGCACAGGGCAACCTTACGATACGTTTTACCAGGAAATCGAAGGATGAGATAGGAAGACTGGGAGTAAGCTTTAACCGTATGATGGACAAGATTAAGACGCTTACCCAGTATGATCCGCTAACTACATTGTTAAATCAATATGTTCTGGAAAAGGATCTTCTGTTTCTGGAACAGAGTGAAGATAAACCTGATTTTTCATTGATTATGTTTGCGATTGATCAATTCAGCCATGTCAATGAAACCTATGGATATACTACAGGCGATATCATTCTTTGTGAGGTAGCAAGGAGAATTCTATGCTGTTTGAATGAGAATTACCAGATTTATCGATATAAAGGAGATGAATTTGTTGTACTTGTTAACAGTAATGTGACGGAGGAGGAGCTGGAAGGAAAAGCCGGGGAAATTCTTCGGGAGATAAAAGAGAGCTATCTGGTGGACGGAAAATCCATTGATATCCGTTTCAGTATCGGGCTTTTCAGGCGGAATGAGGAAACCAGAACAGAAGATCCTCTTAAGGCTGTAACGCATGCAAAAAACTATGCCAGATTCTATGGCAGTGATCAAATACAAAAATATGACAAAGAAATTTATCACAAGTTATCCTCCTCCTTAGAGCTTCAAACGGATATTATTCATGGCATTCGGACTAATCAATTTTTCCTGGTTTACCAGCCCTTGTTCTACCTGGGAAGTGAGAAGATTGCGGAAATTGAGGCCTTGATTCGTTGGAACCATCCAGATAGAGGATTGTTGTATCCCGATCAGTTCATTGATATAGCAGAACAGTCAGGCAGCATCATTGAGATCGATTACTGGGTCATTGAACATGCTTGTAAGCAGCTGAAGAAATGGAAGGAAACAGGGATTGCTCCGGTTTTATTATCCATCAACATCTCGACTAAAACCTTTGAGACAAAGGAATTCGTTATCGATTTGATGGAATTTGTGCGTCGTTATCATGTGGATCCTTGTTATATACAACTGGAACTGACGGAGCGAATTATTATAAAGAATGTGGAAGAGAGTATTCAAAGGCTGCAGCTGTTAAGGACTATGGGATTCCGGGTTGCAATCGATGACTTTGGTATCGGTTATTCCTCACTAAGTTATATCGTCCGATTGCCGATTGACTGCATCAAAATCGATAAATCCTTTGTTCAGAATATTGCTTCCAGCAGGGAAGCCAAGACAATCGTCTCTACCATAATCAACCTTTGTAAGGATCTAAAGCTGAACGTCATTGCTGAGGGCATTGAGAGTGATTTGGAGCTGGAGTATCTCAAGGTGATTCAATGTGATATCGGACAGGGCTATTATTTCTCAAGACCGATTGAGATGGAAGAAATCGAGAAAAAGCATTTACAATGAATGAATAGTCTCTGCGATTACGAGGTTCTACGAAAAGAAGGATAGCTGCCGGTATTCGTAGTCCATACGATAAGCCTTGATGATGTCCTCCATGCGATATAGAAGTCCAAGTCTTTCGCATTCCGTATGAAATACGGTACGAAGCTCCTTCTCCCTTGGACTGTGGCATTCATAAGAGGAGCCGTATAGACGCATATAATTATCCTTTAGCTTCTGACCCGGAAAATATTGCTCCAGCTTTTGATAAAAGTATTCCCGTTGACCGCTTCTTAAGGAAAGACCGAATAAAGGATAGATAAAACGTGCACCGAATTCCTTAGCCTGACGAAGGATGGAGAGCACATTCTCCGGAGTATCGGTGAGGTAGGGCAGTAGGGGCATCATTAATACGCCGGTAAAGATTCCTGCTCGGGACAGCAGCCGTATTGCTTCCAAACGCTTGGAGGTAGCGTGGACTCCGGGCTCAATAATACGACTTAGTTCATCGTCAATGGCGGTAACGGTAATCTTGCAGATGACGGGTGAATGAGATTTTATCTTCGTAAGGAGATCAATATCACGGGCGATCAGCGCACTTTTCGTGGCTATCGCAACACCAAAATGATATGTGTTGATGATAGTAAGAGCTTGCCTGGTCAACTCATATTTCTCTTCGTAAGGATTATAAGGATCACTCATAGAACCGGTGCCGATGACACCGGTTTTTGTCTTATGACGAAGCTCTTCCCGTATGATATCTGTTGCCTTTTCCTTTGCCCGGACGGTATCAAAATCCGTAATCTGGTAGCAGTCACTGCGGCTGTCACAATAGATGCAGCCATGACAGCAGCCCTTATATATGTTCATATTATATTCTGTCCCAAACCAGGAGGTATCCTTGTGACTGGTAATAATGGTTTTTGCAGGTATCGTATTCATAGGCTTCCTTTCAAGAGCTTGATATACTTAAATACGGAGAGGATTATTCTCCTTTGTGGAATAGTAATTTCGTATCTTTGAAGATGGTAATCACTACGTGTCTGCGTACCTTTCCCTCAATGGAACGGCTATCGATTGCATTCGATTTACCGATATTCATTCGATAACTTCCTTTCTTATATTTTTAGTTCTTATTGATAAGATAAGGATAGCATGGGTAATGTGACATCTGAATGTCATATTAAATTCATGAAATATCTTTGATGTTGATATTTTTAGATAATGCATTTCTATATTTTTGGAGAACTTCCTCTCTTAATTCAAGTGGTTCCATAATCTCCAGATGATCCTCGAAGGACATGAGATACCCCGTAAGCCAGCTACCACCCTGTAATATCGTCCGGACGAGAAAGCTGCCATCCGAATTTCTCTGAATATGCTCACCGGGAAATTCATCATAGACCCGGTAGCCCATCTCAGCATCCAGCTTCAGAACTACAGGAAGCATCGGATAGCTAACTGTCTCCGAAGGTTCCCCCGACGGCTTTGTAAGGGATGGATTGGGAGTGAAGGTCTCATCCTCGACCTGCAAATCACGGATACGGTTTACCTTAAAGTATCGGTTATCCTTCTTACTTCGACAGTATCCGCAGAGATACCAGGCCTGTCCCCGGAATAAAAGTTTATAAGGCTCGATACTACGATGAGACTCCTGACCGTTGGAGTTATAATAATGGAAGCCTAGGACATTATGACTAAGGATTGCTGCTTTCATCTGATTGAACTTGTTTTTATCCATCTCATTACTGCTCCAGTTAGAGAAGTCTACCTCGATCCAATCCGAGCTTTTATTACCGAACAGAGCGCCCAGCTTATTAATTACCCGGTCTGAATCTTTATTCGTTGCTGCTCGAAAGCCACTGAGGGCAGCGAGGATTTCATCTTGTTCCTGCTCTGAGAGAACGGATTTGTTAAGAACGAAATTATCCATGAGCGAAATACCACCACCCTTACCCTTAGTGGTATAAATCGGAATTCCTGCCTGACAGAGTGTCTCGATATCGCGATAAATTGTCCTCTGAGATACCTCGAAATGCTCGCAGAGCTCCTTAGCAGTGGCATTCTTTTTATTCATTAAGATATATACAATTTCAAATAATCTACTGATCTGCATATTAACTCCTCATTATAATACAATAAATAATCGACGCAGGGACAATCTCGGAAGAACAAGGAGTTCGCTCCAATGGGCGAACGAATTACACTATGATTGTACCAGATTTAATATGACAACTCAATGTCATGTTTTAAGCGGTGGTTTACATTTTTCCATATGTCGTTAAGCTAATTGCGTTTCATAAAGCATAATGATAATATATAATAATACAAATTGTCGATATGAAACCTATCTCAGAGGGATAAGATTCGAAAAAGAAAAGAGGTACCTTATGCAGATATTTAATAAGCTAAAAAAAGTAAACCTTTTGTTTTTGCTGAAAACAGGGATTGGCTCAGCGATTGCAATTCTGATTGCAAATGCACTGGGTCTGTTATATAGTCCGTCTGCAGGTATCATCACCCTGTTGACCATACAGAATACCAAGAAGGAAACTTTAATTATTGCTGTAAAGCGGGTGGAAGCTTTTGTACTAGCATCGATTTTGTCCTATCTTGTCTTTCAAGGCTTTGGCTACACTGCGTTAGCCTATGGTATCTTTGTAGCATTGTTTGTAGCATTGTGCTTCCTGTTTGATTTAAAGGAAGGCATCTCGATGAATGCGGTACTTATGACACATTTCCTGATTGAAAAGCACATGGATGCCGCATTGATCCTAAATGAAATCAGTATTCTCTTCATCGGTATGGGGATTGGCATTATACTAAATCTGGCTATGCCAAGGAACCTTGCACGAATACGAAGGGAACAGGTGCTTTTGGAAGAGGAAATGAAGAAGCACCTCAGAAATATGGAGGGAATACTCCGAAAAGAAGAGCATGTAAATGATTTTACAGCGTTAGAGCATTTTGTGGAACGCTTGCTGAAGAGTGCATATGAGGAAGCTGATAACCGGCTTCTAAGCGATACCAGATATCTGGTATCTTATCTGGAGATGAGAAAGCTTCAGGTTGGCGTACTTAAGGATATTACGGCATCTCTATTACAGATCGAGGTCTTACCGGTACAGGCAGAGCCTATTGCAGAATATATAGAGCATATTGCTGCTTCCTTCCATGAGAAAAAAAATGTGACAGGGCTCTTAACCATATTAGAGCAGCTGAAGGAGCATTTTCGCAAGGAGCCTTTGCCCAACAGCAGAGAAGAGTTCGAAAATCGAGCCATGTTATACCAGGTAATGAAGGAATTGGAATATTTTTTGATGATAAAAAGAAATTTTATTCTGGAACTAGAAGAAAAGGATATGAAAACCTATTGGAAATAGGAATTTAAGCTACCGCATAAAATTCTTATCTTTTCACATAATAATTAAATGCTTAGTTCGATTATGTGAAAGGAAAGAGGACAATTCATGCAAAAGGATTACTTATTGGATAAGGAGATAAATAATTCCGATGCCATGCAGGATGCAGGTAAGGAAAAAGCTCCGAAGAAGACTTCTGAAAACGGAAGAAAGAGTACTCAGGAGGAACAGGAGAAGGAAAAGGTTGTTAAAGAGAATGAGGATCTGAAGGATCAAAAAATCAGTGAATATGGCCAGACCATATTGGAAAATGGGAAAAAAGATCATAAAATACATTTGTTATCCATCATTGGGGAAATAGAAGGGCATGAGGTTCTTCCGCAACATAATAAAACAACCAAATATGAACATGTTCTGCCTCAGCTTGCAGCCATTGAGGATAGCACAGATATTGATGGGCTACTGATATTAATCAATACCGTCGGAGGCGATGTGGAAGCAGGTCTTGCAATTGCCGAAATGATTGCCTCATTAAGTAAACCAACCGTTTCACTGGTACTTGGTGGCTCTCATTCAATCGGTGTTCCTCTCGCGGTTTCGGCGAATTACAGCTTTATCGTTCCGTCCGCTACGATGATTATCCATCCGGTAAGAATGAATGGAACGGTGATTGGAGTGACACAGACCTTTGAATATTTTGAGAAGATACAGGATCGTATCATTAAGTTTGTGGTAGCCCATTCGAATATTGATTACAATAGCTTTCGCGATCTGATGCTGGCTACCCAACAGCTTGCGAAGGATGTAGGGTCGATACTGGTTGGAGAAGAGACGGTAAAGAAGGGGATTATCAATGGAATCGGAGGGATTAAGGAGGCCTTAGCAAAAATCAATGAGATGATTGATGCTAATACAGAAGGGAGGTAACACGATGCTATATACTGTGAGACCATTGGAAAGGGTTTACGGCCGTCCGGCCAGCTACACCGATATTAAGCAGGAAAAACCGAAGGATCAGACTGAGGTACAATATCGTGATGTGACACTGCAGCATGGAAGAGTCGTAACGCGAAGAGAGGGAGATGCTTATGTGGTGGAGGGTGTCAATTCTACCGATATGCAGGACTATCTGAATGAAAAGTATTCTCCGGGCAAAAATATCAAGCTTTAATGTGAAATCATATTGAAATAAGTAATATCCTCAGGGGTTGATATAAGGGGTAGTACAACATGTTTAAAAATAGATGAGGTAAGGATAAAATATCCGCGAGCTTGTGTGGGGGATGTTATTATCCTTACCTTATATTTTTATACAAATTATACAACAATCCCTTGCAAAAGCTCCATTTCTATACTGTACTTAGCTACCCAAGTTTGACTTGCATAACATTTTTATAAAAGGTATAATAAAATTTGAGAGAAATCTTACATATTAAGAGGGGGAACTGGTATTAATGGCTCCAGCACAGAAAAAGAGAAAAACAACAAACACACGTAAGAAAAGCAGTACCAAGGAAAACCAGAAGAGGGTTAAGGAAAGTGGAGCATTACAGGATGAGATCATACTGGTTGTCGCTTTAGTCATATCTATTTTACTTTTTATGAGCAATTTTGATTTAAGCGGTAAGGTAGGACATGCTGTAAGCAGCTTTGTATTCGGTATGATTGGTGTCGAGGCCTACCTTTTGCCTTTTATTATATTCTTCATGACAGCCTTCCATATATCGAATATGGGTAATCGTCGGGCCGGGCGTAAAATACTCAGCGCCTCTGTATTCTTTGTGGTATTAGCAGCCTTTATTGAATTGGTCGCTCATTCCTACCAACCCAATACGAAGATTTTTGAGTATTTCACTAATTCCGTTAGTTCAAGGAGCGGTGGAGGAATCATCGGCGGAATTCTGGTAATGATCTTCTGTGGCTTATTCGAAGAGGTAGCTACCTATATTATCCTGATTGCCATTATGTTGATTTCAATCATCGTAATATCAGGGAAAGCGATCCTTACATATATTGCAAAGAAGAGCAAAAGCTCGTTTGAGGAAAGAAAAGAATATCAGAAGCTTCGCAAGGAACAGCAGGAGGAGCTGGATGCGATTGCCAAGACAAATGATAACGGGAGAAGACCGCCAAAGACCTTTATACTTGATCCGTCTACCGCAGCTTCCGGGGGCAATACCAGCCCTAAAAATTTAGAACAAGAGGATTCGAAGCATAAACAGGGGAATGCGGAAACCGTGATTAATCTCAAGGATCGTAAGAATAAGAAGGAGAAGACAAACAGTGAAGGCGAATTACCCATCCTGAACTTTCATAAGTTGTTTGAAGAAGCAGAGCCTGCCATATTGGCCAATGACCAGGTGAAGAGTCCCTCCGGTCCCGGTGCCAATGATACAATACCTCTTTATGAGGAAGAATTGCGTATGAAGTTTGGACAGGCAGAGTTCGAAGAAGAGGAAGCCATAGAGCAGGAATACGGGGATACGACAGCTGTAGTTGAACATAACCCTAAGGCAGGAGAAGCAAGGAAGGAAGTTGATTTTGAAACTACAGATGTAGAGGACCTTGGTATCTCACAGCTGTCTCAGCAGAAGGAATATATCTTCCCTCCTTACAATCTATTAACAGCCCCTAAGGTGAAAGCAGGTAAAGCCGGCTCCGGAGAAAGGGATATTAAGGATACGGCGATGAAGCTTCAAAGTACTTTGGAGAGCTTTGGAGTTCATGTAACCATAACCAATGTCAGCTGCGGACCGTCTGTAACGCGCTACGAGCTTCAACCGGAGCAGGGAGTAAAGGTAAGCAGAATTACTGCACTGTCCGATGATATTAAGCTTAATCTGGCGGCGGCGGATATCCGTATCGAGGCACCGATTCCGGGAAAAGCTGCGGTGGGAATCGAGGTTCCGAATAAGGAGAATTCCATGGTTGCCTTCCGTGAGATGATTGAAAGCAAGGAATTTACGGAGCACCCTTCCGATTTAGCCTTTGCGGTAGGTAAGGATATCGGAGGGCAGACCATTATCACGGATATAGCAAAAATGCCCCATCTTTTGATTGCCGGTGCAACCGGTTCCGGTAAATCCGTATGTATCAACACCTTGATTATGAGCATTTTGTATAAATCAAAGCCCTCGGATGTCCGCATGATTATGGTTGACCCGAAGGTGGTTGAGCTTAATGTCTATAACGGAATACCTCATCTTCTTATTCCGGTAGTGACAGATCCGAAGAAGGCTTCCGCAGCATTGAATTGGGCTGTAATGGAGATGACGGAGCGCTACAAGAAATTTGCTGATGTCAATGTCAGAGATCTGAAGGGCTATAATGAGAAGGTTTCCGAGGTGGCTTATCTGAATGATGAGAATTATCAGAAGCTCCCCCAAATCGTCATCATCATCGATGAGTTGGCCGATCTTATGATGGTTGCTCCGGGAGAAGTAGAGGATGCTATCTGTCGTCTGGCTCAGATGGCAAGAGCAGCCGGACTGCATCTGATCATTGCAACTCAGAGGCCTTCGGTTAACGTTATTACCGGTTTGATTAAGGCAAATATACCGTCCAGAGTCGCCTTCGCAGTATCCTCTGCCATCGATTCCAGAACAATTCTGGATGGCAGTGGCGCAGAGAAGCTGCTGGGAAAAGGCGATATGCTGTTCTTCCCGTCCGGTTATCCCAAACCGGTACGTATTCAGGGTGCTTTTATCTCTGATAAGGAGGTAAGCTCCGTGGTTGAATTCCTCAAGAAGAATAATACGGAAGCAAAATACAGCGATGATATTCATGATAAGATTAACAATGCAAAAATCGGTGATGCAGCAGTAGCAGGCAGTGGTGACGAACGGGATGAATACTTTGCAGAGGCAGGTAAATTCATCATTGAGAAGGATAAGGCATCCATCGGTATGCTGCAGAGAGTCTATAAGATCGGCTTTAACAGAGCGGCACGTATTATGGATCAGTTAGCAGAGGCCGGAGTAGTTGGACCAGAGGAAGGGACCAAGCCAAGGAAGATCTTAATGTCTCAGGAGCAGTTCGAGCAGTATCTGGAGGAATACTAATAATCATAATTATATTATATTAAATACCGGATAAGCAGATGGTTGAGATTAATGCAAGTCAACCGGAGGAAGAATGCTTCGCGAATTTTCTATTGATATGAATTGTAGGAGGTGTATCATAACACCTCCTATTCTACATGAGTAGATAATGAAGCATACCTGTCTGACCATTAAATGACACTAAGCATTATTAAACATGGATCTTGACAAAAGATGTACTATTTACTTATGAGCAATCATTGGTAATAGGCGATAAAATTATGTAAAGTAAAGCAGCTGTAATAGTTAGAGGATGTAATATTAACGAATTCATGTTGGAAGGCTGGGATAAATTTGAAGGGATTACTAATCGTTAATGAATTTCTCCATTCGAATAAATTTAATGAGATTCATGCCTGGTTACTGGAATCAGCTGGAAAGTATGGCATAGAGATGGTGCTTTGTACCAATGCGCAGCTTCTTATTGATATTTCTGCTCCACCCGGTGAACAGCTGGCAGATTTTATTCTCTTCTGGGATAAGGATATCAAGCTTGCCTCATATCTGGAGCAGCTGGGTTATCCGGTATATAATTGTTCCAGGGCAATTGAAGTCTGCGATGATAAGGCCTTAACCCATCTGACTCTGATGAAGAAGGGGATTCCTATGCCAAGAACGATGATCGCTCCGAAGACCTTTGATAATATCGGATATACTAATTATGATTTTTTCGAAGAGGTTGAAAGGAGATTGGGATTTCCGATGGTGATTAAGGAATGCTTTGGTTCCTTTGGACAACAGGTCTATCTGGTTCATACTACGGAGGAAGCCAGAGAGAGACTGAGGGCAATCGGAGCAAGGCCTGTGCTATTCCAGGAATTCCTACAGACAAGCTTTGGACGGGATATCCGACTTCAGGTGGTGGGTGGTAAGGTGATCGCGAGTATGTACCGTTATTCGGAGAATGGCGACTTTCGTGCCAATCTATCCATCGGCGGAAGGATGTTGCCCTATGAACCGACCGAGAGGCAGAAGGAGCTGGCGATCCGCTGCTGTGAGATAATCGGTTTAGATTTTGCAGGAGTGGATTTGCTTTTCGGCGAAGGGGAGGAACCCATCGTCTGTGAAGTAAATTCGAATGCACATTTTAGGAATATATTTGATTGCACCGGTGTAAATGCGGCGGATGTAATTATGGAGCATATTCGAAATAAGGAGAGTGGAAGAAATGGTAGCCTGGATCATCTATCATCGTGAAAATGCCATCTATAATCAACAATATATCCGCTTCTATATCGAGGAAGGTGCTAAGCAGGGAATCGAATGTAAGCTTCTCCTGGTTGAGGAGATGGAATTCGGAGTCAGGGAGGGACAATGGTTTCTGACCTATCAGAAGGAAGAGCAGGTGTTGCCTGACTTTGCCATCTGTCGGGCTATCTATCCGTTACTGAATCGACAGTTGGAATATATGGGGATACCGGTCTTTAATAACTCGTTTGTTGCTGAGATCTGTAATGATAAAGCCAGAACCTATCAATACCTGGCAGCCACCAAAATCAAGATGGTGGACACCAGCTTTTATCGAAATGCTCAGATAAAAGAGGTGTTGGATCAGGCAATGGCTCCAACCGTAATCAAAGCAGTAGCCGGACATGGGGGAAGTCAGGTTTTTCTGATCCACGGTAATCAGGAATCAGATTGCTTGGAATATCCCTCCTTGATCGATAAGCTGGCAGGAAGTGATGTCGTAGTTCAGCCCTTAACCGGAACGAGAAATCAGGATTTACGGGTATATGTGATCGGAACAGAAATCATAGCAGCAGTACTTCGCACAGCGAAGAATGGCTTTAAGTCTAACTTTTCCCTGGGTGGAGAGGTCTCGCTGTATACGCTGAAGGAGGAAGAGACTTCCATAGTAAATAAGATTATCGGACAGTTTGATTTCGGATTGGTGGGAATTGATTTTATCATTGGAGACGAAGGTGAGTTGATCTTCAATGAGATAGAGGATGTGGTAGGTTCACGAATGCTCTATCAATGCTCTGATATTAATATCGTAGAGAAATATCTGTCCTTTATCAAAGGCAAATTAGTGTGAAAAAAGGATTTTTAAAAAACAAAAAATCCTTGGGAAGAACCGCGAAGCTCGCACAGTGGTGCTCACTCCTTGTTCTTCCGGGTTTTCGATATGAGCAAAGCGGCATATAAGATTAATGTGAATTATATAAAGTAAAATTGTCATAGAAACTTAAGACAGAAATTGTATATTATAGAAGGGCGAGGTGTAGAAGATGAAGGAGTTACGGAAGCCGCAAAAATTGCAGCCCGGAGATAAGGTGGCGACCGTCAGCTTATCTTGGGGAGGGGCCGGAGACGATAATATTTTATGGCGTTATCAGCAGGGAAAGGAACGCCTGGAGAAGGTATTCGGTCTTAATGTCGTAGAAATGGAGCATACGTTAAAGGGAACGAACTACATATATGAGCATCCGGAGAAGAGAGCGGAGGACTTGATGAAGGCCTTTGCGGATCCGGAAATAAAGGCGATTATCGCCTGTATCGGAGGGATAGAGAGCGTGCGGATGCTTCCCTATATTGATTTTGAAGTGATTCGTAATAATCCGAAGATATTTATGGGCTATTCCGATTCAACCACAACCCATCTGATCTGTTATAAGGCCGGTATCTCCAGTATCTATGGACCGACCTTACTGATGGATTTTGCAGAAAATATATCAATGGACGAATATACTGTAGAATACATTAAAAAGACGTTGTTTACAGAGGAAGCGGTAGGAATTATCCCTCCGGCCAAGGAATGGACCAGTGAACGTCTGCCTTGGTTGGTGGAAAATAAGAATATCGCCAGAAAGAAAAAGCCAAATACAGGCTATGAGCTGCTGCAGGGTAAGGGAACGGTTCAGGGTAGACTCCTTGGGGGTTGTCTTGAAGTCTTTGATATGCTACGAGGTACAGAATTGTTTCCGGAGCTGTCCTCCTTTGATCATGCTATTCTTTTCTTGGAGACCTCAGAGGATAAGCCTCCGGTATGGTTTGTGGAGGTGGCTCTTCGAATCTACGGTATCAATGGCATTCTGGGACGCCTACGCGGAATTATCTTCGGAAAGCCTCAGGACGAATCGTACTATGAAGAATATAATAAGATAATTAAGCAGGTATTAGCTGAGTTTCACAGAGAAGATCTTCCTGTGTTGGTAAATATGAATTTTGGTCATACGGAACCGAAGATATGTCTGCCTTACGGAGCATTGGCAGAGATTGATTGTGAGAACAAGACCTTTGCCATCATCGAGGGAGCTGTAGTAGATTGAAAAATCATAGATGATTGATTAGTATGAAAAAAAACAGATGGCTGGGCATCGATTATTGATGTCAGGTCATCTGTTTTACGCAATTACTTATTATAGATATTACTTAGATTAATGTCAGCAGCTCCTTAGGGGTGTCAATCAAATAATCAGCACCCTCGCTTCGAAGTACCTCACGGCATCGAAAACCCCAGGTTACACCGATACAGGGGATGCCGGCATTCTTTGCTGTCCGAACATCGGTTTCAGAATCACCGACGAGGATGGTGGAGCTTAATTCTGAGCCTAATTCCTTCACTGCGGTATAGATGCTGTCAGGAGCAGGCTTTCGTTTGATTTCGCTGGTCTCACCGATTGCAACCGGAATTAGGTTACCGAAGTAGGTTCTTGCTAATTCCTTAACAGCGGCATCATATTTATTCGATACAATCGCTATTTTATAATTATAGCGGTATAAGTCTAACAACAATTCCATAATACCATTATAGGGTCTAGTCTTGTTCTGCATATTATGCTTATAATTTTCCTTGAATTCTTCCATAACAAGGGTAACAACCTCGTCATTACATTCCTCCGGTACGGACCTACGTACGAGATTTCTTACTCCGTTACCAACGAAACGCCTAACCTCCTCAAGACTCTTTGGAACATAGCCCCTTGAAGTCAGTACTTCGTTCAGGCTATCCCGTAAATCGTCTAAAGTATTCAATAAGGTTCCGTCCAAATCAAAAATCACGGTATTATATCTCATGAGGAACATCCTTTCTATTTGCGCGTAAGCAAATGTGAGCAATGTGAACAAACACAGTTTGTTCACATTCTGCAAGCTTGCTTGCATAAATACGAGCCTGCACATGCGAATAATGCCTGAAAGCAGGCATCGGAGAAACTCGTTAGCGTGTTTCTTCCGGTTTCTGTAAGACAGTATCATTTGGCTTGTAAATTATTATTAGTATAACTTTACCCTTTTCTAAACGCAAGAACTTTTTATTATTTATTCGACAATATTAAACAATAGCGTTTATTTTGTGCATTCATTATTTCATTGAATAGAAACATGCGATTTAGTATAATAGATTATATGCCGGTACTAATAGGAAGAACGATTTAATTATTAAAATAATTAATAAGTGAATGAAAGGATGGTATCTTGATAAATATAGTATAAATGCTACAATCATTATTATAATACCTAACGAATTACAAATTGAGAAAGGCAGGGCAATACGAATGAAATCAGACATTCAAATCGCACAGGAAGCGCAGTTGAAGCATATCAGAGAAGTAGCAGAGAGGCTTACTATCTCCGAGGAGAATCTGGAATACTACGGCAAATATAAAGCAAAGCTATCCGATGACTTGTGGGATAAGGTAAAGAATAAACCGGATGGTAAGCTGGTTCTGGTTACGGCGATTAATCCTACTCCGGCCGGAGAAGGAAAGACAACCACTACGGTTGGTTTGGGGCAGGCGCTTGGTTTGTTGAAGGTTCGTTCCTGCATCGCTCTGCGTGAGCCGTCCTTGGGACCCTGCTTCGGCATCAAGGGTGGAGCAGCCGGAGGCGGTTATGCTCAGGTTGTACCGATGGAGGATTTGAATCTACATTTTACGGGAGATTTCCATGCAATTACCTCAGCAAATAATCTTCTGGCTGCTATGCTGGATAACCACATTCAACAGGGAAATATTCTGGGAATTGATACCAATCAGATTGTATGGAAACGTTGTGTCGATATGAATGACAGAGTGCTCCGTAATATTGTGGTAGGACTGGGACGGAAAGCAGATGGAGTGGTACGTGAGGATCATTTTATTATTACCGTGGCATCAGAAATCATGGCGGTGCTTTGCCTTGCGGATGACATGTTTGATCTCAAGGAGCGTCTTGGACGTATCGTGGTTGCCTATACCTATGACGGTAAGCCGGTTACAGCAAAGCAGCTGAACGCAGTCGGAGCGATGGCGGCCCTGCTCAAGGATGCTCTGAAACCGAATTTAATCCAGACCCTGGAGAACACGCCGGCGATTATTCACGGTGGACCATTTGCCAATATCGCTCATGGCTGTAACAGTGTCAGAGCGACGAAGACAGCCTTGAAATTAGCCGATGTTGTGGTTACCGAGGCGGGCTTTGGCGCAGATCTTGGTGCTGAAAAATTCCTCGACATCAAATGCAGAATGGCAGGTCTGAAGCCCGATGCCATCGTATTGGTTGCGACGATAAGAGCCTTAAAATATAATGGAGGTATTGCTAAAACAGATTTGGGAACCGAGAATCTGGAGGCTCTGAAGAAGGGTATTGTCAATCTGGAAAAACACATTGAAAATCTCCAAAAATTTGGTGTTCCGGTTGTAGTAAGCCTCAACCGGTTTGTATCCGATACCGAGGCAGAGCTTGCTTATGTAAAGAGCTTCTGTGAAGACAGAGACTGCGAATTCTCTCTCTGTGAGGTATGGGAGAAGGGTGGAGAAGGCGGAATTGACCTGGCAAATAAGGTTTTATCAACCTTAGAGACGAAGAAGAGTAATTATCAACCGCTTTACGATGTGAACTTATCCATTAAGGAGAAGATAGAAACCATTGCGAAGGAAATCTATGGTGCAGAGGGTGTAACCTATGATCCGGCAGCCGAGAGTGCGATTAAGACGATTGAAGGCTTAGGCTTTAAAGAGCTGCCGATTTGTATGGCTAAGAATCAATATTCCCTGTCAGATGATGCCACTAAGCTCGGCAGACCGACCGGCTTTACGATCAATATTCGTGAGGTCTATGTGTCTGCGGGTGCAGGCTTTGTTGTCGCCATCACCGGTACGGTAATGACAATGCCCGGTCTTCCTAAGGTTCCGGCCGCAGAGGGCATCGATGTTGATGATGACGGAAAGATAACCGGATTATTCTAATGAGGTAATAACGGTTTATTTAGATGTTAAAAGTAAATTCACAACAGAAATCATATATTTTTACATTATAAAACACTATGAGAATTCATTGATACGCTACCCCTATATTGGAATTGTTATTTTTCAATGTCCTATATAGGAGTAACATATCAATATTACCTCATAGTGTTTTATTCTAACTGATAATATAATTCTTATTTGGGAAAGACTATGTACTAATCTTTATATACATGTTATGTAGACAAAAATGCTATTTATATTCCATAGGGGTAGTAATGCTCTGCTTTTGATTGGAATTCTTTGATGCTGGTTATTTTTCCGTTTACGTCAAATGTTTAATGTCCAATTTTCTTACAGCTCCGCATTGATTCCAATCTATAAACCATGTATTCATGCCTTTTTCAGCTTCATCCTGGCAAATAAGTGTGTTTTTATCCAGCTTTGGAAACCAACCTTCAATAAATTCTGTGCTTTCTTTTGAGCAGAAAGTCAAATATACCTCTCCGTTAGGTTTGAGCACTCAAAAATAAATAATGTTCGCAAACAAGTGCGAAGAAAATATCTAAGTATTTTTCTCAAGATAAATCAGTTTTAACTCCGGAGTAACCAATTTCTCCATAAATCTACGATAACCCCTGGTCTCATAAAAATGAAGATTTCTCGTACTTTTCTCGCTGGTGAATAGCTCATAACGAAATTCAGGATACATTTGTTCTATGGCTAGCAGAAGCTGTGACCCTATTCCCTTACCCTGGTGTTTTGGATTTACCATTAGTTTACCGATGAGTAGCGTATTATTATCAATATAGCCTCTTATCGATCCTATTATCGTGTCATTATCATCGATAGCTTTTAGCAGGATACCGTTCTCATATTCTATTGTAAGCTCCTCCAGAGTCTCCATAAGCGGTTGTATGTTGAAATTGTTATGTAGCTGTGCTTCACTTTGATATGCCAGATATTGAAGCTTAAGGATTTCCTGTAAATTATTAAGCTCTGCATTGGTAATTAACATAATCATCCCTCCAAGATTAAAGTATAATTGTAGGTTGTCAATTTGATTTTATCACAATATATGGAAAAGTAAACTTGAAACCTTGAATTCTAAACATAGAAAAAAATGCAAAGGATTTATGCATAAATCAGGACATCCCATAGTACGATATAGTAGCGTAGTGAGTATACTCCAAGCTAGCTTGGGAGTAAACGAGCGGAGCAGAAGATCATGAACATGCTTTTGTTCATGATATATAGTAGCGTAGTGAGTATATTCCAAGCTTGCTTGGGAATATACGAGCGGAGCAGAAGATCATGAACATGCTTTTGTTCATGATATATAGTAGCGTAGTGTATTCATATTAAAATTGAAATCTGTGGTATTGGTAAAACGCAGGAAATGGAGGAAGCTATGATTGAGAAGGTACAATTTCACTATACAGATGATATCACGGTCATAAACCGAGACCAATTTGATGTACATATGCGTCTTTATGAGGGGTATGTAACCAACATCAATAAGATTGATGAGATACTAATCAGAGGGGATGCCCAAAGAGATCAAGCCAATACAACCTTCAGCTGGTATCGGGAGTTAAAACGAGGAGAGACCTACGCACTTGACGGTGTAATACTGCATGAGTTATATTTCGAGAATATAGGCGGTAATTCACAAGGACCTGATAGAGCGACAGCCGCAATTTTGAAACAGAGCTTTGGAAGTGTTGAGAAGTGGCAGGAGGACTTTATCGCAACCGCTAAAGCAAGCCGAGGCTGGGCAATTTTATGTCTGGATCAAAGAAGCATGCGATTTCGTAACAACAGTCTGGATGCGCATGATGTCGGTAATATCACTTTCTCTGCCCCGGTTCTGGTGTTGGATATGTATGAGCATGCATATTTCCTGCAATATGCGGATAAGAAGGCCGATTATATCGACGCCTTTATGAAGAATATTAATTGGGCTGTAGTAGGAGACAGAATGCATGAGTAAGGATGAGTGATAAGGAATACATTCATCCCCAAGACATAGGTTGACGGACATCACACAGCTATATATGCCATCTTCGAACATAAAAATGTTCGCCTTTGTTATAGATAGTCAATGTAATGTCCGTCAAACAGTTTATTATGAAAAGTACGTTTTTACCTTCTTCTTTTGTCGATATAATTCTTTCGAAAGTTTCTCTTAAAAGTTTATTTCTTATCTGCGATCAAAGGCCTGTTCACAATAGATACAGCGATAAACACCGTTAGTACGGTCTGTCAGCTTGAAGGAATGGTTGAGTCCCGGTTCTATAGAGGTTATACATCTGGGGTTCTTGCATTTTAAGATATTGGATACATGCTCCGGTAGGGTCGGATTTTTCTTCTCAATGATCTTTCCGTCATCAATAATGTTGATCGTGATACGATGATCTAAAGCTCCAAGTATGTCTAAATCCAAATCGTTAAGGGTACCCTCAATTTTTATGATGTCCTTCTTCCCCATCTTATTACTCTTTGCATTCTTAATAATAGCAACAGATACATCTTTATTCTCCAAATTGAGATAGGAATAAATCTTCATGGCACCGCCTGCCTGAATGTGATCGATAACAATTCCCTGATTGAGTACGCCGATATTTAGCATTCTTCTACCTCCAATAATTTAATGATCAGAGCCATTCGTACATATACACCAAATTGGGCTTGCTTAAAGTATACTGCTCGAGGATCGTTATCTACCTCGGTAGCGATTTCATTCACACGGGGGAGAGGATGAAGCACCAGCATGTCTGATTTACCGAGAGCCATCTTTTTCGTATCCAGGATATAGATATCCTTCAAGCGGATATAATCCTCTTCATTGAAGAAGCGCTCTCTCTGTACTCGTGTCATATACAGAATATCAAGCTTTGGCATGGAGTCCTCGAGACTACGAACCTCCTCAAATTCAATGTTATTCGCTATTAATACCTCTTCTCGGATATAGGCCGGAATACGAAGCTCTTCGGGTGAGATTAGTACAAACTTAATTCCTTCATAACGAGCCAGAGCATTGATTAAGGAATGTACGGTACGGCCGAACTTTAAATCACCGCAAAAGCCAACGACTAAATTATTTAAACGACCTTTAAGATTCTTAATGGTTAATAAATCGGTAAAGGTTTGAGTGGGATGATTATGACCGCCGTCACCGGCATTGATAACAGGAATAGAAGAATAAGTAGATGCAACGAATGGGGCGCCTTCCTTAGGATGGCGGATAGCACAGATATCTGCGTAAGTGGAAATAACTCGAATGGTATCGGCAACACTTTCACCTTTGGAAGCCGAACTGGAATCGGCAGATGCGAATCCTAAGACATTACCTCCAAGATTAAGCATTGCTGCTTCAAAACTAAGTCGGGTCCGTGTACTAGGTTCGTAGAATAGTGTGGCCAGCTTCTTTCCACGGCACACATCAGAGTATTTCTTGGGATTATCGATTATCCTTTCTGATAATTCGAGAAGCTCGCCAAGCTCAGAAACAGTAAGGTCAGTTGGACTGATAATATGTCTCATAGACACCTCCATATGTTATTTGGTTATTGAAACAGGAATGATTTCAGTGGTTCGTTTTTTATTCCTTAACTAAATATATTAGTATAAAACCTCTGAAATAGCAATTATTATTTTTGTTTTTAATGTGGGAGTTTTAGCCATAGCATGACCAAATAATGTAAAAAGTATCCAAGCATTATATTAATTGACAGATAATTACACTTTAAAATTGCAATTATAAAATAATTATTAAAATAACAGACAATAGTATTGACAAATGGCAAATTGCAAGGTAAAATAAATTCATAAACAGAGAAGATAAAAAATTACAGCTTAGACAGCTAATTTGATTGAAAGGAATGAGTCCATTGAAAAAATAATTTGAATGCTTATCATGGTAATAACCCTTATTTTTTATAAGGGATTACAATAGATGTAATAAAAATATTGAGGAAAGGATGGTACAAACCACCGAAAACGTTAGTGTAACACCTTAAACAAAATATAAAAGAAAGGACGGTACAGACCACCAAACACATTAGTTGGAACACCTCAAGCAGATTTTAGGTTGGTACAAGACCACCAAAGGCTTTGCGATATAGTTCAAAGCAATTCTGAAGATGAGATGGCATGTACCACGAAAACATGAATTATAATTTAATATTATAGGGAGTATCTATCGAAAAAATAGATACTCTCTTTTCTTTTATAATAAGGTTTTTGCATAGTTACCCTTGTTCATTTTGGTAAACAAAAGTATATATCGCATTACCTATCCCTGAAAAATGTAACAAAAAGGTTGAAAAGTATTAAATTATTTAACACATTTATTGCTTCCTGTGGTATAATTATCAGATACAATTCAGGAAAGGTGTGCGTATATGATTCAGATTTCGCGTACAGGAATACGCAACTTAGCTTCGGATGATACGATATATGCTCGTGGGCTACAATATTATAAGGATAACCGGATAGTGAATGCGACTTATTCTAATACCAATAAGCAGTATCGTCTGACCGTTCGGGGTAATTATAATTATTCTGTTATGATTGATGAACAGGAGGATGGCTCCTTTGATTATAGCTGTAATTGTCCCTCTCGGTTAAAGGACCAGGGGGCTTGTAAGCATGTCGTGGCAGCCTTATTGTTCGTGTTGAAATATCAGGAGCGTTCCTTGCTTAATGAATCCAAGAGTCCCGGAGAGCGCAAGGTAATGCAGCTGCTAGATTATTTTATGTCTCAGGAGGACAGCGTATTAGTCGGAGAGACCTTTGGGCTAGAGGTTATAATTAGTATCCCTTCTATTCTTAAGGGAGAGAATGCAAGAGCTATGGTATCGCTTCGAGGTGGAAGCACTCGTAAATATAAAATACAGACAATTAAAAAATTTCTTTCTGATATCTATCATAAGGAGAACTTTGCTATCGGTAAGGAGTTCAAATACGTGAGTGGGGAGAGTACCTTTGATGCGATCTCTCTGGAGCTGCTGGATTATCTTCTTGGAATTTATGAGATACAGGAGGTCATAGACAGCACCCATTTCTCCAAGATATTCTCGAAATCGCAGATATATATTACGAAGAATATGCTGGTGAAGCTGCTAGATATTCAGGATGGATCCCCCTTTGTATTGGAACTGTACGGTAAGGTGTATACCGATGTGGTATTCATTAAGGGAAATCCAAAGATATCCTATCAGCTGTCAATGGATGAGGATTCTGTCTCGATTGATTATCAGGGCAAGGAAGCTGTATTCCCTCTGACGGAGACCGGTGAGCTTCTGTATTACGACGGTGCAATCTATATGCCGGATAAGAAGTTTATCCGCAATTATAAACCCTTCTATAATAGTCTTGGTAAGGACAAGGAGCCGTTAACCTTCCGGGGAGACTTAAAAACCAATTTCTTGGAATATGTACTTCCACGAATTAGTGAGACAATGCTTTTGGATATTCCGGAGGAGCTGAAGAGCAGGTATATTACCTGTGATATGGAGGCAAAGCTTTATTTTGATAAACATAAGTCCGGCATTAAAGCCGAGTTAAAATATAGATACGGTGATTATGAATTCAATTCATTTGGTAATGCGGCAGCCGGCTCTTACATCGTGGTTCGTCAGCGGGAGAAGGAGGATGAAATCATATCTGACCTTCTAAAGCAGGGCTTTGTACCTTATAAGAACTTTTATCTGCTGAAGGATGAGGACAAGATCTATGAATTTCTGTCCGGCAGGGTGATGGATTTAGAGGATAAGGCGACTTTGTTCTATTCTGAAGATTTTAGAAGGCTTGGTATCCGTGCTCCGGGAAGCTTCAAGGCCGGTGTCCGTATGAATTCCGAATTCAATATGCTGGAGCTTGATTTGTCCTTTGATGAGGTACCAAAGGAGGAATTGAAGGAATTACTGCATTCCTATCAGGTGAAGAAGAAGTATTATCGTCTGAAGAACGGCAGCTTCATCAATCTTGAGGATAAGGCCATCAATGAAGTATCCCATATATTAAGCTCCTTAAACGTCAAGGATAAAAATATCCGAGAGGATGTCATGCTATTGGAAAAGCAGCATGCCTTATATCTGGAGAAAGCATTTTCTGATCAGGAGTTTGTCTTTGAACGAGACAGAGATTTTATGGCCTTGACGGAAAAGATACTGAATCCTGCAAGAACCGAGCATAAACTTCCGGAAGGAATACTGGCTGAACTGCGTCAGTATCAGATAACCGGATTCAAATGGTTAAAAACCTTAGCTGAGAATGATCTTGGCGGTATTCTGGCAGACGATATGGGTCTTGGTAAGACACTGCAATCCATCGTGTATATCACATCCAGTATTCACGAGGATCCAAAATCGCATCATATGATTGTGTGCCCTACATCCCTGATCTATAACTGGCAGGATGAAATTGAGAATTTTTCACCCGGTTTAAAAGCTTTAGTGGTAACCGGTGCCCCGGCAGAACGACAAGAAGCAATTGAGAAATATAAAGATTACGATGTCTTGATCACCTCATATCCCTTAATCAGAAGAGACATCGCCCTGTATGAGAAGCTGGAATTCCATACCGTGTTTATTGATGAAGCACAGTATATCAAGAACGATTCCTCCCTAAATGCAAAATCGGTAAAGCGGTTACGTGCAAAGCATCGCTTTGCTCTAACCGGTACTCCAATTGAGAACAGCTTATCCGAGTTATGGTCCATCTTTGATTTCATTATGCCGGAATACCTCTTTTCTCATTCCCGTTTTGTAGAGCTGTATGAGAAGCCAATCCTGAAGGAGGATATGCAGGCGCTGAGTGATCTGCATCAGCATATTGAACCCTTTATCCTGCGCCGTATGAAGAAGGATGTATTAACGGAGCTTCCGGATAAATATGAGACCAAGATGCTTACCGACCTTTCGGAAGGGCAGAAGCTTGTTTATATGTCCTTTCTGGAGAATATCCGCAGTGAATTGCATTCCGAGATTGAAGAAAATGGTGTGGAGAAAAACAGAATTAAGATACTTGCAGCGCTCACCCGACTTCGTCAAATCTGCTGTCATCCCTCGACCTTTCTTGATAATTATCAGGGAGGAAGCGGTAAGCTGGAGCTGTTAATGGAGCTTATTCCGGAAGCAATTACCAACGATCATCGCATCCTGGTATTCTCCCAGTTTACTTCAATGCTTCGTATTATTGAGGGAGAGCTTAAGGATCTGGATATTCCTTATTTCTACCTGGAAGGCTCCACAGCAACCCAGGACCGCAATGAGTATGTGAAACGGTTTAATCAGGGAGAGGGAAAGGTATTCCTGATCTCCTTAAAGGCAGGCGGAACCGGACTCAATCTGACCGGTGCTGATACCGTAATCCATTATGATCCCTGGTGGAACCCGGCGGTTGAGGATCAGGCAACGGATCGTGCTTACCGTATCGGACAGCAGAATAAGGTTCATGTTATGAAGCTGATCACGAAGGGTACCATTGAGGAGAAGATATTTAAGCTGCAACGAAAGAAGAAGGAGTTATCGGACTCCATCATCAGCTCCAAGGAGGTATTTATCAACTCCTTATCGAAGGAAGAGTTGGAGGAATTGTTTGCACCGATGTAATGTTATAACAGAGTGGGCTGGGAAACAGCCACCTAGTAAACAGCCCTGATCACTGGGACGCATCGCTGACTGTCGTACTAACACGGTCAACGATGTGGTACCAAGAGATCAGGGCTGTTATGCTTCAAGGATACTGTTTCGGATAATATAATATAAATGTTTTCGGTTGATGTAGTGCTCCTCCTCGACAGATTACTTTTATTATTGTTGCTTTATCAAGGCCTTGCGGATTAGCAGGCTGACAGAGACAGCAAGAATTATCTTTACGATATCAAAGGGTACAAAGGGAAATACACATAATGTTAAAGCTACATAGAGTGTCTTACCGGTGATAAGAGTAAACCATAAAGTACCGATGAGATAGCAAAGGAATAGGGATATTGTCATGCCTATGCTTAAGGAAATGATTCTATGCTTTTTCCCTAGTTGATGAAATAGAGCGGTGACCAATGTCATCACAGGATATGCCATCAGATATCCGCCGGTAGGACCGGTCAGATGGGTCAATCCACCCTTAAAGCCTGCAAATACAGGAACTCCGAAGGCTCCTAAGAGAAGATATATTATAGCAGCCAGGAAGGCGTAGCGAGGCTGCAGCAGAGCACCAATAAGAAAAAGAGCAAATATGGACAGGGTAAAAGGAATCGGCTGGATCGGAATTGATATCTGAGCCATTACACAAAGGATAGCAGTAAACATACCGGTCAAAACCAGATCTCTGGTGCTGATTCTTTGAGCCTTATTTATCGTTGTATTGGATTGATTCATATTATAATCTCTGTATCAAAGGATAGTTAAGCATTGTAGCTTTTTGATACTTTTCCTTTCATGTTTTTATAGAATTGATTTTACCTATTGGATATACAATCGGTCTACAGGAATATAGTAAAACTTCTTTTATAAATCTCATCCTTTTGCACGAACACTTACTTCACCGGAATTCAGAGCTTCCACGGTTCCGTCCTCATATTCCACGACAAGTCTCGCCCGATCATCGATATCAATTGCTTTCGCATAGATAGTCTCCTTGCTCTTAAGTACGAGAATATCTCTGCCAATCAAAAAGGAGCGTCTTCGATATTCGTCAAGATAAGCCTTATCCGTTAAGGTATTCATGCATTTTGCCATATTATTAAGAACCTCAGCAACCAGGATAGAGGTGATGGGTGTGCCCGTTGGCTTCTCTTGAAACAGAGAACCAGCTACATGGTTAATCTCCTGGGGAAAGTCCTGTGTCTCGATATTGATACCAATTCCTACGATGGCGTATTCAAGGCTTCCGCTCTCAAAATTCAAGGAGGCTTCGGTCAGGATGCCGCATACTTTTTTCTCACCGAGATAGATATCATTTACCCATTTAATCCCGGATTTTACTCCGGCAATTGCTTCAATGGCTTGTGAGACAGCCACAGCGGTGGCAGTTGTGATCAGAAGAGAATCCTCCAGCTTAAGCTTTGGCCTGAGTATGATAGAAAAATAGATTCCCGAAGAGGACGGCGAATAGAAGCTACGTCCCATACGTCCGCGACCCTCGGTCTGTTCCAGAGCAATCAGAACCGTACCTTCCGCAGCACCCCTGGCAGCCATTTCCTTGGCAATTGTATTAGTTGAGGTTACCCGTTGCCTGACCTCCAGCTTAAAATCCTTTGCGGCTCCCTTCAGATAGGGATGAATGCTTTCTGCTGATACGATATCATTCTCAGTCTGGAGACAATATCCCTTATTCGTTACCGCTGTGATATAATAGCCTTCCTTCTGTAAGGTTTTGATGGCCTTCCAGACAGCACTTCGGGTGACGTACAGTTCACCAGCCAGCTTCGCGCCGTTCACCGTATTTCCCCGGTTTTCCTCTAATATTTTGAGTATCTGATTTTTTAGTTCCATATGTTTCGTCCTTATCATATATGATGTGATTAGTATACCATAGAAAGCAATATTGTCAACTGGTGTAAGGGCAAGAGTTGACAATCGGAAGAAAGAAAAAAGTAGAACCAGAGAATGACATCTTCATCTCTGGTTCTACTTTTGTGTATAGTTAGAAATTATTATTGTAATATTCCTCTACCAGACGGTCTAAGTAGGAGAGGTTCTGCTTGCCGAAATTATTGATTAACAGCTCCTTGATCGTATCGGTCATCTTGATGTAATTCAATTCCTCGGATACGCTGTCATTATGGATGGAAGCTAAATATTCCTCTGTGATATTATCCTTCAGCCATGCATTGATATCATCGGTCAGCTTGTTCTCGGTAGCAATCTCGTCACGAATTTTCTGTGCTTTTTGCTTCGTACTGAAAGCAACATAGAGAAAGGAGAGAAACAGAGCTCCCATGACGGTGTTTGGCAACCAACCGTTGAGGACGGTTAAGATACCGGCCATATTGAGTATCACGAAGACCAAGCCTACTACACCAAAGAACAGGAAGATCCATACGGTACCGGCAAGATCCTTATAACGGTCTGCCTTGAAGACATAAGCACCTTTTTCAATACCTTCGTCTTCAGCCTCCTCTGCGGGATCAATGTCGTCCTCCGTCTCACCTTCTTCAGAGTGTTGGGGTACGTATTCATCCGCCAGTACTTCAACCATAGGATCCGGGGCGAGGGCGGAAGTGATTACTTCCTCGAAAGCTTCTTCACCGGTTCCCGATTCTTCCTCTGAATTATTCAATTCATTATCCTTATAGATACCATTCGCGATATTTTCCCGCTCCACAAAATAGAAGGCCTGATATAGCTTCCTTGCCTCTTTTTCCATTCTGGGTGGAATATTGACGAGATAAACCTCATTCTCCTCGCTATAGGACATCTCAGAGGGAAGATTCGAATATTTGAAATAACTAACGAGTTTTTCAGCTATTTTTTTATCTTCCGCTTGAAAGAACGGAACCAGTTCAACTTCTTCCTCTAAGCTGTCTACCAATGCTACGCCACAATCGGAACATTCCGTATAACCTTCCTGATACTCTGCATTACAATTTGGACACCAAGGCATGATTTCAACTCCATTCTTATTTGTATTGAAGTGCATTAATCCTACTTATCTACGAATAGTGTGAAAATCGATTTATATTTTCACATTATTCGGCCATGAAACGATGGAAGGCCTTTTTGCCCTTACGAACGAGTAATGCACCATCCCCATCGAAATCTTTATTTGTAAACACAGCAGCAAAGTCGGTAACCTTGACATCATTTACGGTTACACCACCCTGTTCGATATTACGTCTTGCATCGGAGCGGGAGGTAGCAAGCTTTGCATCACACATCATAGTAATCAGATCAATTCCCTCTGTAAATCTTGCTGTAGGATAAGTGGTAGTCGGTATATCCTCTGATTTCATACCACCGCCGAATAGAGCCCTTGCAGCTTCCTGTGCCTTTGCCGCTTCTTCTTCACCGTGAACAATCTTGGTGATCTCGAAGGCCAGTACTTCTTTGGCATGATTGATTTCGGCATCCTTTAAAGCACCGAGTCTTCTAACCTCATCCATCGGAAGGAATGTTAGTAGACCTAAGCATTCCTCTACCTTAACATCCTCAATATTTCTCCAGTACTGATAGAATTCATAAGGAGTTGTCTTATTCGGATCCAACCATACAGCACCCTTCATGGTCTTACCCATCTTGATGCCCTCGCTGGTGGTCAACAGCTTAAAGGTTAAGCCAAATGCAGGCTTTTGCTCCTTACGACGAATCAAGTCAACACCGCCGAGGATATTGGACCATTGATCGTTTCCACCAAGCTGAAGAGAACAGCCATATAATTTATTCAGCTTCCAGAAATCA
The DNA here is from genome assembly GCA_023415475.1 of Bacillota bacterium. Classification (GTDB taxonomy): domain Bacteria; phylum Bacillota; class Clostridia; order Lachnospirales; family Lachnospiraceae; genus Mobilitalea. Next base: position 42,091 of record JAEZKL010000028.1, read on the forward strand.
TAGGATTGCATCAGCATATAGTTAAACTCGAAGAAGGTAAGTCCCTTTTCCATACGCTGCTTGTAGCAATCTGCAGTCAGCATCTTATTTACGGAGAAATGAATACCGATCTCTCTTAAGAACTCCACATAATTTAAATCCAATAGCCAGTCGGCATTATTCGCAACAATGGCATTACCATTCTCAAAATTAATAAACTTTGAGAGCTGCTTCTGGAAGCAGTCGGCATTGTGCTGGATGGTTTCAATTGTCATAAGGGTTCTCATATCGGATTTGCCGGTAGGATCACCGATCATTGTAGTACCTCCGCCTAAGAGGGCAATCGGTTTATGTCCGGCACGCTGCATATGCATCATAGCCATAACGGTTAGAAAATGCCCTGCGGTTAAACTGTCTGCTGTCGCATCGAAGCCTATATAAAAGGTCACGGATTCCTTTCCCAATAATTCTCGTACCTCAGCCTCATGGGTGCATTGTTCGATAAACCCACGTTCCTCTAATATGTCATAAACATTAGTAGACATCTGTTTTCCTCCTTAATTCCTACAAGCAGTTCATTATCAAGCTTTGCTTGTCAGTCTTTTACTAAAGACATTATAAATGATTACCTTTTATTTTTCAACAATAGAAAGTATGCGAGGTAAAGTTTTGGGATATGAGATTTGAATAGGCATTATTTGATTTGTCATGAAAAAGCGATGACAATTGTCATGGCCATATTGTAACCGGAGTCACTTCTAAAGAAAGGAACAATAGAGTATGCTATATTCAAAAGTTGGGCTTATGAGATGCTGCGATGCAGAATTATAAAGGATTAATGTGAAAAAAGGCGTCATCCCAATGCGAATTACCATTTGCTTTGAAAGTCAGAGATTTTTTCGCATAAAGCTTGCAGGCTATGAGAAAGGGGAGGTTATAATATGTCACAATGTGTATCAGTAAAAAATCTAACGAAGAAATACGGAGAGCTTACCGCGGTTGATAACCTGAGCTTCGAGGTAGAGAGGAATGAAATTTTTGGTCTGTTGGGACCGAATGGGGCCGGTAAGTCAACGACCTTAAGCGTACTTACAACCTTATCGGATATGAATAAGGGTGATATTGAGGTAAACGGCTATGATATCAGTAAAGATAAGATGAAGATTAAGCAGCTCATCGGAATGGTGCCTCAGGATATTGCGGTTTATGAGAATCTGTCTGCCCTAGAAAATGTTAAATTTTTCGCCTCTCTTTATGGACTTAGGGGTAAGAAGCTGACCAATGCAGCGAAGGAAGCCTTGGAGTTTGTCGGTCTGTCCGATCGGCAAAATATGAAACCGAAACAAATGTCCGGAGGTATGAAGCGTCGATTGAATATTGCCTGTGGCATTGCTCATGAGCCCCAGCTGATTGTAATGGATGAACCTACGGTTGGTGTGGATGCGCAGTCCCGCGAGCATATTCTAAATTCCATCCGTACCTTAAGAGACCGTGGGGCGACGGTAATCTATACCTCTCATTATATGAACGAGGTGGAAGAAATCTGTGATCGAATAGCCATCATTGATAAAGGGCAGATGATTGCCTGCGGTACGAAGGCTGAGCTGGTTTCCTTAGTTACGGATGTCCAATCTGTATATATTGAAACAAGGCTTACGGCAAGCATAGAAGAGGCGGATATGATAAGAAAGCTGAAAACCATGCCGAATGTCAAGGCAGTAGCTATGGAGGAGAATATTGTTCGTATCGATGTTTCCATCGAGCCAAGTAGCATAACCAGAATACTGGAACAATTTCTTACACTCGGAATGCCAATCTTTAATATCAAGGCAGAGGTTCCGAATCTGGATACGATGTTCCTGACCTTAACCGGTCATGAATTACGATAATAGTGTGAAAATAAAAAGCGATTTTCACAATTCTAAGTTTGTGCCTGCGTAATCAAAGTGTAAACCGTCTTGCATGCGAGACGATGCACACTTGGCACAAACTAATTCAAAGGGTTGGCATGTTATGCTAGATTAAAAAATGCTTTGGCAGCATAAATGATTAGTGTGAATTAAAAGCACGAAGATGCAGTATGTTCATATCATATGGAGGGATATCATGTTTAATATAGTAATAAAAGAGACGAAGGAGTTTATCAGAGAAAAAACCTCTCTATTTTTCTTTGTCCTGTTTCCGGTATTGTTGGTATTCTTGCTGGGGAATCTGCTGGATGAAACGGATATAGCGGAGAGTGCCATCGGTAAGCTTCAAATTGAGTATCAAATCGATACCGCAGATCCATATCAGGCAGCGGCAATCGAAGGCTTTCTGGATGCAATGAAGAATGAAGCCACAGTCACTTTCCAGCGAACAGAGGATTTTGAGAAGGCAAAGCAGGCAGCAGGGAAGGATGATATCACTGCGGCTGTGAGGTTTAGCGGTAATCCTCTTAAGATACAGGTGTATGAAGGTACGGATCAGGTAAAAAATAGGACAGTTCAGGCGATAATGAACGGTTTTATACAGAACAATAAGACTTCTACCGCAGTATATAACACAGCTCCCGAAAGCCTTATAGAGTTCAAGACAGTGAATACCGATTATACGGTTGAGAAGGATCTTGGTGTTGAACGATCCATGATCGATTATTATGCGGTATCGATGGTAGTGATGATAGCATTTATGAGTATGATGGTAGGAGCCAATGCTTTTTTATCGGAACGAGAGAACAAGACCATCAACCGAATGATTATCGCACCACAGAACAGATGCTCTATGTTTTTGCAAAAGGTTTGCGGAATGGCACCACAGGCACTATTGCAGGTATCGATTATCATGATACTTAGTGTGGTTGTATTCAAAGCGAGCTATGGTGCTACGCTGATCAGTAACCTCTACCTGTTTTTCTTGTTTTTTGTAATAACCTTTTGTATGTTATCACTCGGGGCAATCGTTGGATTACTCTTTAAGTTATCTCCTTTTGTTATTGTTATGCCGGTAGTTTGGATTATGATGTTCTTAGGCGGAACCTATCACAAGGAGATTGATATAAAGGGGATTTCTAATATCATGCCAAATTACATCTTTCAGAAGGCTGCCTTTGACGTGGCGATTTTTAACCGCTACGAGCTGGCGAATAAGGTAATACTAGGATGTGTGCTGACAACAATCGCCGCATTGGCGGTTGGAGCTTATTTATTCTACCGCAAGGAGGAGGAACGATGAAAAATATACTGATCTTAACAATATTGAATATAAAAAGGTATTATTATGCGGTTATTCTGTCTGTATTTGCAGCAGCAGTGCTTTCGCTGTTCCTATATTCCATAGGAAATCTGGTTTCTGACGCGACGTTAGCCAAGGTTAAGGTGGGAGTAATCGATAATGATAAGAGCACTTTATCTGAGGATTTCAAGAGATATATGACAGAAGACTTGAGTTATCAATTGATTGAAAATACTACCTATGATGAGTTGACAACAGAGTTGCTGGATAAGGATATTTCCGTTATAATAGAGATACCGGAGAACTTTAAGAAGCTAATGTCAGAAGGTGATAAACCAAAGGTTATCATTACTTCTCTGGAGGATTATGAAAATACAGCCTTTGTAGAGGCATACATTAACAGCTACCTAAGCAGTATTCAGATACTGGCTGCCAGCTCAGGAGGCAATCAGGTAAGCTTTGACCAGCTTCTGACTGAGTACCAAAAGGAAGAGATTACCCTGACTCAGACAGCAGCAGCCGAGGTAGATGCGGAGGAGTTGTTTGGAGAAAGCGGATTTATCAACTCGGTAGGCTTCTTCCTGATGTTTATTTTTACAATCAGTGTTATATTAGGTTTTATGGTCGTAGAGGATAAAATAAATGGAGTCTTCAATCGTATTCAGGTGACTCCGGTCAAACCGGTTCAATATATCATCGGCTCCGGTGTCTTTGGGATGGTTTTGTCCATCATTACGGTAGGTTTATTTGTATGGTTTATCTTCTTAACGGATATTAAGACCGGAGTACCTTTGGGAATCATATTTTTCATGCTAATGTTGTTTTCCTTATTTACGGTTGGCTTTTCCCTCTTGATTGCGCTGGCAACCAAATCGAAAAATGCGGTTACAGCGATTATTATTGGTTTTTCAACCATCGGCTGTATTTTGGGCGGAGCATATTTTTCTCTGGATATGGCACCGGATACTATGCAGAAGATGGCGAAGGTTTTACCTCAGTATTGGTTTATGGATGCCTTTCGCCGTATACAGGCAGACCCGTTGTCTAATATATACCCAAATGTTATAATTATCTCCTTATTTATTGTGTTGTCCTTTTTGATCGGGGCTGTGTTATTCTCTCAACAATATAAAAACAGCTAGGCGGTACGGTTATGGATAAGCCTTTCCTCTATTTTCTATTAAAAATAGTGGCAGTAATCACATCAGTATTATTATTTCATTCTGCTAAGGTCGATGTTACGGTTGACGTAATATCGACTCTTAGCTTTGCGTGCATTTTCGTATTAGAACTGCTACTTGTTCGCTTTCGCTATAAGACAAAGTTACTGAGAATCACAATCATTCTATGCATCATCGCCTGTGTTGCTCTGGGAGTTGACCGGCTGTTTCCGTTATGCATCGTACTTCTGATCCACTTACTGGATATTACGATTAACACCAGTATGTTCTATTATATTATGGTGGTAATCCTACTCCTATCCTTTTTCATCTTTACCCCTAACATGACTTCATCCTTAATCACCTTAATTCTAGTCTCCACGCTATTGTTCTGCCGGTCTATTATCAATAAGCTTGCTAAGCTAACCGAGAAAAGTTACAGGCAGCAGGAGCAAATTATGGAGCAGAACAAAAAAATAACGGATATGAGAAGCCTTCACAAGACCCTGAAGTATAATGCTTCTGTTGAGGAACGGAACCGGATTGCGGCCCGTATTCACGATCAGGTGGGGCATGGTATCTCTGGAAGCATCATAATGCTGGAGGCGGCCTTACTGCTTATGAAGGATAATCCTCTGAAAGCATCGGAAAGCGTTCAGAAGGCAGTGGATAATCTACGGGGAGGAGTCGATGAGATTCGCACAGCACTCCGTGATGAGAGGGTGGAACGCTATCTGGTTGGAATGAACGATATCAACGCTATACTGGAGGAATTCAAGGTCAGCTATAATAAGAATACGAAGCTATGTACCTCAGGTAATCTGGATGCCATCAATCTTGAGATATGGTCCTGTATACACGACAATACCAAGGAATGTCTGACCAATCTATTGAAGCATTCCAATGCAACAGAATTCATCCTATCCATTGATGTGTATAAGAAGGTCATTAAGGTGGAATATAAGGATAACGGTTGGTCTACTGAGGGGTTTGAGAAAGGCTTAGGACTGGAAGCAATCGAGGAACGGACCATCGGCGCCAAAGGAAAGTGCTTCTTACATAAAGGGGAACAAGGCTTTTCAGTGACAAATATATTTACTTATTGATTTTTATTGGCGGTAATGTAAAATGAGGATAGTGTGGAAATAAAAGTGATTTTCACACTTAAAGGGCAGGCATGTTATGTTAGATAAGAAAATCTATGGGGTGGATAGCTTATGATCAGGGTATTAATAGCCGATGATGATGCAATTATACGGGAAGGCTTGAAGATGATTATTGAAACACAGCAGGACATGGAGTTCCTAGGAGCGGCTGTGAACGGAGCAGAGGTATATCAGCTATGTAAGGAACAAAAGCCTGATGTAGTAATGCTGGATATCCGCATGCCGATCATGGACGGCATTGAAGCGGCCGGGCATATTCTGGAAGAGAAGCTGTCAGTACCGTTATTATTGACAACCTTTGATGAGCCGGACTTAATTCTGCGGGCACTTCGGACAGGAATTAACGGTTATATTCTTAAGAATAGTCCGGCAGAACGGATTCTGTCCGCAATCCGTGTGATACATACCGGTGGAACGGTATTACAGGCAGATATCTTGGATTTTATCCGAGAGAGAGTTTCAAACGTCCAATCCGGAAGTAATCTATTTGAGCTGCTCCTTTCTCCAAGAGAAATGGAATTCGTTAAGCTGATTGCGGAAGGATTATCAAATAAGGAGATCGGTGAGAAACTTTTTCTGACCAACGGTACGGTCCGTAATCATATCAGTACCATTCTGGAGAAAACCGGCTTAGAGCACAGAACACAAATTGCTGTGAAATATCTTAAGAATTAGCGGAAGGGGAGCCTTATTCATGCAGAGAGGGCATCTAAAGATCTTTTTTGGTTACGCGGCGGGTGTAGGGAAAAGCTATGCTATGCTGGACGATGCCAAGGTGCAATTCCAAAGCGGTACGGATGTTGTCATTGGTTTCATCCGTCCTAATACAAGCATAGAAACCATGGGATTACTGAAAGGAATCCCTGTTCTTCCATATAAAAAGATAAATAATGCTGAAGAATATTATGAATTTGACCTCGATGCTGCTTTAGGCAGAAGGCCAAAGCTTATTATAGTGGATGAACTGGCGCATTCGAATCATCCCGGTGTCAGAAACAGAAAACGTTATCAGGATATCGATGAGCTTCTGAATGCAGGAATTGATGTCTATACCACAGTTGATGTATGGAATATTGAGAGCCTGAATGACGTTGTGGAGAGAATAACCCATGTGCCTGTGAAGGATACTGTGCCGGATTATATTTTTGATCATGCGGATATGGTTAAGCTGATTGATATGGAGCCGGATGAATTAATCCGTCGTACGGAGGACTCGGTATTAACCAAGGATAACATGAAACTCCTGCGTGAAATAGCCATGAGAAAAGCTGCTGACCGGATCAGCCTCAATAACACCGCATCCTCCAATAAGATAACGAAAACCAAATTATTGGTATGCATCAGCAGCTCCCCTTCTTCGGCAAAATGTATCCGTTGGACTGCCCATATGGCGGAGGCCCTTCATGCTCCCTGGGTAGTGATCTATGTAGAAACCAATCAAAATAATAAACTCAACGAGGAAGCCAAGATAACCCTGCAGGCCAACCTGGAGCTGGCAAATCAGCTGGGAGCAGAGATAGCCACGCTAAACGGTAAGGATGTTGCGGAGACAGTGGCCAGTTATGCAAGGCTGTCGGGAATCACAAATATTGTTGTCGGGAAGAGGAGAACGAAGAGGATACTGGGTAGCCTATTAGAGCTTGATTTTGAGGATAAACTAATATCGCTTTTAGAGGATGTTGAAATTCATATAATACCTGACAGTGAGCGTAAGAAAAAATATCTTAGCTTGCAAATGCACCTGTACAATAAAAAAGTATCCCTGTCGGTGAACGACACTCTTAAAATGCTTATTATTTTAAGCATAACCACATTATTATCCCTTGTATTATCAACCTTTGATATCGGCAACCATAATATTATTCTTTTTTATATCCTTGCCGTTTTATTCATATCCAGGATAACCTCCGGTTATATATACGGAATTACGGGATCAATCATATCGGTATTCCTTCATAATTATTTCTTTATGGAGCCGTATAACGCCTTTCAGTTTTTGAGAAAAGAGAATGCAATCACATTTTTTGCCATGCTGATTACTGCATTAATTACCAGTACCATGACTAATCGGATTATGACGGAAGCTGAGCTTGCGGAGGAACGGGAGCAGAGAATCGAGGTATTATATGAGATCAATAAGAAACTCTTGATTACAAGGGGTCTGGAGCATATTGTCAGCCTCACAGGGGAGTATATTACGAAGCTTTTAGGCCGTTCTGTTATATTTTATACAGCCGATCCGATACAAGGCGAAGCAGGTAACGTTATTTCCTGCCAAGAGGATGGTTCTTCTGAGCTGTTACAATCGGAGAAGGAGCGCTCTGTTGCCCATTGGGTGTTCACAAATCAAAAGTGTGCCGGTGCCGAAACTGATACCTTTATGGAGGCAGGGGCATACTATATACCGGTGATTTCACAGGGTAATGTTCTCGGTGTCATCGGAGTCTCCTGTCAAAATAATATATTACTGGGACATAGTAATCGGGCTTTTCTTCGAAGAATTGGATCCCTGGTTGCGATGGCACTGGAGCGACAGCGTTTATCCGATAAGCAGAGAGAAATTCTGATTGAAACCGAGAAGGAAAAGATGAGAAGCAATCTGCTGCGTGCCATTTCTCATGATCTCAGAACTCCGTTGACCGGAATTCTGGGTGCGAGCTCCGCAATATTGGAAAACAGGGACATGCTTGATCAGCAGACACAGGACAAGCTCATTACCAATATCAAGGATGACAGCCAGTGGCTGATTCGTATGGTGGAGAATCTGTTATCCGTTACACGAATCAATGAAGATACGGCAAATGTAACAAAAACGCCGGAAGCGGCAGAAGAGATTCTTGCAGCGGCAATCAGCCGGATACGCAATCGATTTCCAAGGCAGAAGATTACTGTGGCTGTTCCGGAAGAACTGTTAATGGTTCCAATGGATGGAACCTTGATTGAACAGGTCATTATTAATCTAATTGAAAATGCCATTAAGCATTCCGGATCGGATACCATGATTAATGTCACCTTAAGGCAAGAAGAAAAAATGGCTGTGATTGAAGTCAGAGATAATGGAGAGGGAATTGCAGAGAAGGATTTTCCGTATCTTTTTGATTCCTACATTCCGGATGGGAAAAGAACATCAGATTCCTCAAGAGGAATGGGTATCGGTCTATCGATCTGTATGTCAATTATCAAGGCTCATCGAGGTAAGATGGAAGCCTATAACCATGCAGAAGGCGGGGCAGTATTCCGTATTATACTACCGCTTCAAGAAGGAGATAATTATGAATAACAAATTGGCTATTTTACTGGTAGAGGACGAGCTGGCAATCAGTAATTTTATTTCTACGGTACTTACCCATAATAACTACAATGTAATAAAAGCAGAAAATGGATGGGATGCAATCAGGCTTACCTCCTCCCATTGTCCGGATCTTATACTCCTTGACCTTGGCTTGCCGGATATGGACGGTATTCAGGTACTGAAGAATATTCGCGAATGGAGCAATATTCCCATCATCGTAGTCTCGGCAAGAGGTCATGAACGTGAGAAGGTAGAGGCTTTTGATCTTGGTGCAGATGATTATATTACAAAGCCCTTCGGTACCTCAGAGCTGTTGGCCAGAATGCGTACCGCAATAAGACATAGCCTTAAGAGCAAGGAAGAAAGTCATCCGGAAGCCGAACGAATCGTCATCGGAGGCTTGTGTATCGATTTCGATAAACGTATCGTAAAGGTAGAGGATAAAGAAATACATCTAACTCCGATTGAATATAAAATCATCGTACTCTTATCAAGAAATGTCGGGAAGGTGCTAACCCATGATTACATCATGAAAGAAATATGGGGACCTTATATCAATGAAAATCAGACCTTGCGGGTAAACATGGCAAATATCCGCCGAAAGATCGAAGCGAACCCGGCAGAGCCAAAGTATATCGTCACAGAAGTTGGTGTGGGTTATCGTATGGTGGACGAGGTATAATAATGGATTAATACAGACTTAGCAGGCTGCAAAGAAAGCAGCTTCGCTAAGTCTTTTTGTCATATCTACTCTTTGGTAATAATATAATGAATCAGATAAAACAAGCATTCTTTTAATTAGTCTATTCCGAGAGGAGGTACCCGATGGATAAAAAGGTTGAGGATAAGATGGTACAGCAGATTGAGAAAAACCTACATAACAGTATAGATGAGAATCTGTTCTTAACGGGACGAATCTATGATAAGGATATACCAAAAAAAAAGAGTCCGAACCTGGGCACACAAAAAGCGTTTTCCGATGAGAAGAATACCGCAGTAGAGAAACCGTTAGTTTCCTTAGATTATTATAATCCTGCCATTCCGGTATCCAGAGCGGAATATATCAGGCAGGCAAGGGAATCCTGTCTCAGGCAGCTGAGTACGATGCAGAGTACGGCCAGAGCCTATGACAGTTATTATCTTGATAGCGCATTGCAGAATGCGGAAGTTGAGCAGAATAAAAAGACCAAGGCAAATCGGCTGTTCCAGGAGGGGACAGAGGTGGGCAGTGATGATGAAGCTATGCAGGAGATTGCAGCCTTTCGATTCTTAATTGCTCGCTTGGTTTGTGCCCTGGTTATATTCCTCAGTATTTTTCTGATTGATAAATTTGATTTTAGTATTGGAAAGTTTTCTTCCGATAAAATTGAGGAGTACGTATCAGGAAAAGATAATATGAAGCAATTGGAGGAGTATGTGATTACTCTCTTAAAGGAGTAAACAAGTTACTGATAGCATAAGTGAAGCATTCTCTCTGCCGATGTACACATGCCGGATTTAGTTTTGTTCATTGTATTTTCATTTCATATCAGTTATAATAACGGATAGTAAAAGGACGGTTCTTATCCGTATTTGAAATGAAAGGATTTTAGAATGAGAAAACTAGCATTATCTGATGAAATATTACTAACCATAGAGAAGCCAGCCAGATATATCGGCGGTGAAGTCAATATGACAGTGAAGGACCCCAGGGAGGTGGATGTCCGTTTCTGTATGTGTTTTCCTGATGTATATGAGATAGGAATGTCACACTTAGGGATTCAGATCCTTTATGATATGTTTAACCGTCGTGAGGATACCTATTGTGAGAGGGTATATTCCCCTTGGGTAGATATGGACAAACTGATGCGAGAGCGAAATATTCCCCTCTTTGCCTTAGAGAGTCAGGAGCCGGTGAAGGATTTCGACTTTCTCGGTATTACTTTGCAATACGAGATGTGTTACACCAATATTCTTCAGATTTTAGAGCTGTCCGGGATACCGATTTACGCGAAGGATCGTACCGAAGAGCATCCCCTCGTAATCGGCGGTGGCCCTTGTAGTTATAACCCTGAGCCCATTGCAGATTTTTTCGACTTCTTCTATATTGGTGAGGGAGAGACAGCGTATAACGAGATTATTGATTCCTATAAGGAATATAAAAAAGCAGGCAAATCCAGAAAAGAATATTTAGAACGCGTGGCACAGATAGAGGGAATGTATGTGCCCGCTTTTTATGACGTAAAATATAAGGAAGACGGTACCATCGAAAGCTTCACCCCAAATAATTCACATGCACCCAGTACAGTGAAGAAGCAGGTGGAGATGAACCTCAGTGATACCTATTACCCTCTGAAGCCATTAGTACCATTTATTAAGGCAACCCAGGACAGAGTGGTGCTTGAGATTCAGAGAGGCTGTATCCGTGGCTGTCGTTTCTGCCAGGCGGGTATGATATATCGTCCGACCAGAGAGAGAAGCATTGAGTATTTAAAGAAATGTGCGTATGATATGCTTTCCTCCACCGGACTTGAGGAGATTTCCTTAAGCTCCCTAAGCTCCAGTGATTATTCCTGTTTGCAGGAGCTGGTTTATTTCTTAATCGAGGAATTCGGTACCAAGGGAGTAAATATATCACTGCCGTCCCTGCGAATCGATGCATTTGCGCTGGATGTGATGAGCAAGGTTCAGGATATTCGTAAGAGTAGCTTAACCTTTGCTCCGGAAGCCGGAACCCAGAGACTGCGTGATGTTATTAATAAAGGCTTGACCGAAGAAGCGATTCTGGGCGGTGCCATGAAAGCCTTCCAGAGCGGATGGAATAAGGTAAAGCTGTATTTTATGCTGGGTCTTCCTACGGAGACAGAGGAGGATGTGGAAGGTATTGCGATTCTGTCCGACCGTATTGCCAGAGAGTACTATACGATACCAAAGGATCAGAGGAATGGCAAAGTCAGCATCACCTCCAGTACCTCCTTCTTCGTACCGAAGCCCTTTACACCCTTCCAGTGGTCAAGAATGATTACCGGCTCGGAATATGTAGAGAAGCAGCGGTTCTTAAAGAGCAAGATGAAGGAGCAGTTGAACTTCAAGAGTATTAAATATAATTGGCATGAAGCCGAGGTAACCGAGCTTGAGGGAGTATTCGCAAGGGGTGACCGTAGAGTAAGCGGTGCGATATACGATGCTTATCAGGCCGGATGTCTCTATGATTCCTGGTCCGAGCATTTTGATTATGATAAGTGGATGAATGCCTTTGAAAAGAATGGTGTAGATATGGCTTTCTACAATTGTAGAGAACGCGATGAGCAGGAGATCTTTCCCTGGGACTTTATTGATGTAGGTGTAACGAGAGCCTTTCTACTGCGAGAGTATAAGAGAGCGAAGGCAGAAAAGGTGACCCCGAATTGTAAACAAGCCTGTGCAAACTGCGGTGCCAAGGATTTTGGCGGCGGAGTATGCTTTGAAGATGGTCTGGCTGAAGCAGATATGGAGGAGGTTACTGATGAAGGCAAGAATTAAATTTCAAAAGTATGGTGCAATGAAGTTCGTCGGACATCTGGATGTAATGCGTTATTTTCAGAAGCTGTTCCGTAGAGCGAATATTGATAATGAATATAGTAAGGGCTTCAGCCCCCATCAGATCATGTCCTTCGCCGCACCTCTTGGTGTCGGATTGACCAGTGACGGCGAATATCTGGATGTGCAGCTGTTATCCGCAGATACACCGGAGGTTATGGTGGAACGAATGAATGCAGTGATTACGGAGGGATTTCATATCGTCGGATACCGTCCGCTTAAGGATACGGAGTTAAATGTAAAGAATGTAACAGCGATGGCTTTGGTTTCCTCAGCTGATTATCTGGTACAATTAAGAGACGGCTATGAGATAGGTGCCGGTATTATTAATCAGGAGAGCTTTATCAAAGCATTTACTGCATTTATGAATTCCACGGAGATTGTCATCGGGAAGAAGACGAAGAAGAGTGAGAAAGAGGTTGATATTAAGCCAATGATTACTCTGGTCGCATTTGATAAAGTGGAATACGAGGACAAGCGTATCGGTACTTTGGAGGAGCAGCTTAGGGTGACTGAGAAAAATGCGGATAATAAACCGGAAAGTGTTGCGGAAAGCTATGATAATGGAATTAAGGTATATCTGCAGGTAGATACGGGTAGTGCTTCAAATCTGAAGCCGGAGTTAGTAATGGAGGCTTTCTGTGAGTATCTTGACGTAGAATATAACAAATTTGCCTGGCAGTCACACCGTATTGAGGTATATACCAGAAATACGGAGACCGGTAAGCTGGCTGCGTTAGATCAGGTAGATCGATAAAATAGGAATGTTGTATTATTCGAAGTTACTATATTTTGATTAATCCAATATTCTGTAAAAAGGAGGACAGAAATGGAGAACAAGCTTGTTATAACAAAAAAAGATAATGCAATTATTTCTGCTTCCTTTGAAGGAAAGGACATGGTTCAGGTTTCTTTAAATACTTCTGAGGAAGAAGGTATCTTAGGCAATATCTATCTGGGTAAGGTCAAGAACATTGTAAAAAATATTAATGCTGCCTTCGTGGAGATAGCGGATGGAAGGATATGCTATTATTCCATGAGCGAGAATCGTTATCCCATACAGGCTACAGAGCAGGAGTATCGATCTGAGGATGCAAAACTCAATGAAGTAAAGGTCAAGATCGGTGATGAGATCATCGTTCAGGTAGTCAAGGAGGATGTAAAGACGAAAGCACCGGTGGTCAGCGGCAATCTTAATTTTACCGGTAAATTTGTTGCATTGACTTACGGGAAACCTGCTGTAGGCGTGTCCTCAAAGATTCAAGAGGAGAAGGAACGCAAAAGACTGAAGGCAATCGCGATGAGTTTTATGCATAAGGAGTATGGCTTTATTATCCGTACCAATGCCGCTTATGTGACCGAGGATAAGATTGTAGGAGAGATCAAGAGGCTAGTTGAAGCCTATGAGAATATCAGACGTTATGGTGTGCATAAAAGCTGTTTTTCCCTATTATTTCGAACTCCACCGAATTACATCTGTGACATTAGGGACAGCTATACCGATAATGTGAATGAGTTTATCACCGATGATGAAGAGCTTTATCACAATATGAAGGAATTCCTTGAGATCTATCAGCCCGAGGATTTTAATAAATTGCGCTATTATAATGATCCGGTGTATCCACTTGCCAGTCTTTATGGACTGAACGACAAGCTGGAGGAGGCGGTTCGTCCGATGGTTTGGCTTAAGTCAGGGGGATCGCTGGTTATTCAGCCGACGGAAGCTTTAACAGTAATTGATGTGAATACCGGGAAAGCGGTCGCCGGCAAGAAGCAGGTTCAGGAGACCTTTCTCAAGGTGAACCGTGAGGCGGCAAAAGAAATTGCAAAACAGATCAGACTACGAAACCTCTCCGGAATCATTATCATCGATTTTATCGATATGGAGCTTAAGAAGGATAAGGAGCTACTCATGGAGGAGCTGGAGGAATATCTGAAGAAGGACCCTGTTAAAACAACACTTGTGGATATGACGGCGCTGGGACTTGTTGAGGTTACCCGTAAGAAGGTCCGTAAACCTCTGCATGAACAGGTAAAAGAGGTGAGAAGAAGCTCATGATAAAGACAAATGTAATGCGACTTTTAGACCAAGCCGGTATCACGTATAAAGCAATGGAATATGAGGTGGATGAGAATAATCTTGGCGGTGAGCATGTTGCACAGCTGATTGATATGCCGGCTGAGCAGGTATTTAAGACATTAGTGGCTAGAGGAGAGAAGAAGGGCATCGTGGTATTCTGTATCCCCGTTAATCTGGAATTGAACCTCAAGAAAGCCGCATCCGTAATCGGCGATAAGAAGATAGAGATGCTTCCGGTGAAGGATTTACTGACCACCACCGGGTATATCCGCGGAGGCTGTTCTCCGATTGGGATGAAGAAACGATTTCCGACCTATATGGATGAAACAGCGGTGCTTTATGATGAGATTACCGTTAGTGCGGGAGTAAGAGGTTGTCAGCTTTGTATTCCCAGAGCTGCATTGGTGGAGTACATTGGTGCAAGTCTATGTGATATTGCAGAATAACTTCCGGGGTATTACATTAAATTAATTATAAAGTGATGTAGACAGTTATGCCTGATAACTGTCTTTTTCTTTTATATCATTATACCTAGAAGAAGTACCGCTTGTAGTATAATAATTCTTGTTTTAAATGATTATTAACTATGATACAATATTATTAATGGAGGTATTATAAAATGAATAATGAAGAATTAATATTAAACATGCTTACAGAACTAAAACAGAGTATCTCCGATGTGGAAGGAAAAATCTCCGGTCTCGAAAGCGATGTAAAATCAATCGAAGGTGATATAAAATCAATCGAAGGTGATGTAAAATCAATCGAAAATGATGTAAAATCAATCGAAAGCGATGTAAAATTGATCAAGAGAGATGTAAAGAAATTACATAAAAGCGATGACTTAATATTAGATGAAATAGAACGAGTACATGAGATTTTTGATAAAAAATATAATGAAATAAAAACAAAAATAGGATAAATAACCTTGTGCCAATATATATCGGGTAGGAGACTAATCATTATTGGATTAGCCCCCTACCCGATACGTTGTATTGCTGATAAATAATGACCACCGGCTAATAAGCAGATGGTCATTATTTGTGCGAATCATTATATTTTCATTATAATTATTACTTAATATTTTCAATAATTGTAAAATGATGTATACTTGATTGAGTGATACCATATTGTTGATCTATGGAGAGATAAACCTGTTTTCTATTCTTCTGGGTAAGGGGATTCCTAATAATATCAGGTTAAGTGTGCTTTCTATCGTATGAAACGGAGTAAAGGGAGAAAAAAACTATGAAATCAAATATAAGCTCACGATTGATATCCTTTGTGTTGTCATTCCTATTCTTATTTTCTTTTGTAGGTTGCACCCGGAATGACATAAGCGATACTCAATTACAGGAAGCTCCGACTGCTGCCATTACCCCTGCTTTGGACAGTGTTGAAACAGTTGCATTAGACAATAACGACATAAATCGAATAGATGACATGGATAAGCTGGCTCAGGTTATTTCGATCGATGAGCTAAAGCTCAGCGCATATTACTATGAATCATATCGGTCAAGTGCGGAATACTTAGGATTGCCCGAAGCTCTTGATGATAAATTTAACTATAAGATAATGTATAAAAGTGGCGACTATGAGGTAGTTGGTTATATATCTGCACCAGCCGATTATATGGAGAAAAGTTACCCGATCCTCATCTATAATCGTGGCGGTCATGGAAACCTCGGAGAGGTTACTCCGGATCAACTTTGTCTATATGCACATATGGGATATATCGTAATTGCAACTCAGTATAGAGACAATGACGGCGGAACGGGCAAGGATGAGTATGGAGGTGCCGATGTACAGGATGTAATCAGTCTGATCGACATCGCGGAGCAGTTACCCTTCGGGAATGGAAAGCTATACATGCTTGGAGCTTCACGAGGCGGTCTTGAAACTTATTGCGTCCTTAAGGAGGAATATCTTGCGGGAAAAGACAGGATATCGGCAGCGGTAGTCGCTTACGGTGTATCCGATCTTGTAAAACTTTATCATTTTCGTGATCAGGGGATGAAAGACATATTGACAAAATATGTTGGCGGTACTCCGGAACAAGTACCGGAGGAATATGAGAAACGGTCAGCGGTCTATTGGCCGGAGTTGATCAATACGCCTTTATTGATCTGCCATGGTAAGACGGATGAGCGTGCACCCGTCGATCAAGCCGAGACTATGTATGATCTGCTGAAGGAACAGGATAAGGATGTAGAACTTAAACTTCATGAGAAAGGACATGGCTTAACGCCGGAAACCTTCCGGTATGCGTTTGAGTGGCTAAGTTCTCATTAGATTAGGTGATATTTATATTGAAGGATAGATATAGTATACAAAGAAGCAGATTATGATGTAATTCTTGGAGAAATCAAGATAAAGTTGGATCGGATAACGGAAACGATTCATTATTTGATTATAGATTTTAGAATTTTAATGAAATATGTATTAAAAGATGGGGATGTATAAAATATCAATTTTAAACATCCCCATCTAATAAAATAAATCCTTTCATATCTTGCTTTTGTTTCGATTTAGCTGCTGGCACTCTTATAATGCTTCAGCCCAAAGCTCCAGAACCATAGCGTGAAGATTGTGAATAGTACAATGATAAAGCAGCCATAGATCAGCTCCGGAAAGGTCAGCTTCCCGGCAATCAGCTCGGTGGGAAAGGTGGCCATGATACCGTAGGGAACAAAAAAATAGAAGATTACCTTATAAACACCCTTAAACAGAGTACCCGGGACCTTAAGGCATAATTCCAGAACCGTATCCCCCATACGGGCAATGTTATTTGCCGATATGGTGAAGAAAGGGATGGTACGGACAATCATCTGAAGATCATACCATAGCAGAGTCATTAGCAGTACAAAGATAAAGTAGGCTGCAAATCTTATGAAGGTGACTTCTATCTCAAGCTGCTTCACACCATACAATATCAGGAAGATACTCGCAATCGCCAGCGGGATGGAACCTGGATCGACGCTCTCGAAGCTTAAGCGCAGCAGGGGATTCACCGGCTTGGTCAGATAGTGATCCAGATCGCCGCTTCGGATTTTATTCGGAATATCATTCGTGCCAAAGAAGAAGACAAGCATATTCAAGGCATTGATCAGTGAAAAGGTACCGATGAAGATTATCATCTCCGGTGTGGACCATCCGCCAATCGTATCAACCTTTGAATAGATTGCCTGATAGAACAATACCTGAATCAGGAACAGGGATCCGTCCACGAAGAAAGCACCAAAGAAGGACAATCGAAAGACCATCAGCTTGGATAGCTTCATACGGATCAATGCCGTGATAAATCGTAGATTGCTTTTCTTATTTGTCTTAGTAAAAGTATTCATTATATACCCACCCCATCATATC